>JBDRHJ010000133.1:0-3928 GCA_043816835.1 Candidatus Omnitrophota bacterium | reverse complement strand
ATCTTGAATTTCCCTGACAATGTAGGGCCTCATAAGCTTTCCTTGATTGGCAATTGTTGAAATCGCACTCGCCAGCTGCAAAACAGTAACACCAACCTCATGGCCGATGGGAATTGCCCCGATTGAAACAGCCGACCATTTACTGGGTTCCTTAATAATCCCCCTTATCTCACCCGGTAAATCTACGCCTAATTTATTGCCGAAACCGAATTTCTTGATATATTTATAAACTAAGTCTGCCCCCATTTTCTGAGCAACCTTGGTAACCCCGATATTACTGGACTGCTCAATTAGCTCCCTAAAGGTCAGCCACCCATGCGGACGATGATCATGAAGCGTATGATTGGAAACCTGATAGGCCCCGTTTTCGCAGAAAAATTTATCCTCCTCCTCAACTATTGATTCTTCTAAGGCGCCGGATGCGCTGACAATTTTAAATACAGATCCCGGTTCGAATAAATCAGTTATCGCCCGGTTTCGCCTTATCTCATTATCGGTTCTTGATGCTTCGTTTAAATCAAAGGTGGGATAATTTGCCATTGCAAGGATTTCTCCGGTTAAGGGGTCCATTACCACAATGCTTGCACCGCGGGGATGGTATTTTTCAACAATCCGGCTAATTTCGCGCTCAACAATAAACTGAATAACTTCATCAATGGTTAAAACTAAGTTATATCCATTGCTGGGTAAAACCAGCTTTTCCCAAAGGCCTAATTTTTCCTGGCGCCCGTCACGCAGCAAAACACCCCAGCCATTAGTCCCCCCTAGGTAACGGTCATAATATAACTCAAGACCTTCTAAGCCATTATTATCTAAACCGGCAAAACCAATCAGATGGCTTCCCAGGGAGGAATTCGGATAAACCCGCCTGCTTTCTTTGATAAAGTATAGGCCATTGAGATTTAAATCCTTAATCTTATTCACCGCATCATCAGGCAGTTTACGCGCTAACCAGATAAAATGCTTACTCGAATTTAGCCGCTTTTCTAGATAAGACGGTTCGACATCTAAAATAGGAAGCAGTTTCCTAATCGCATCGTTTTTGTCTTTAACTTCTCCGGGGACTGCATAAAGTGACTCTGCGGGCAGGTTTATCGCCAAGAGATTGAGGTTGCGGTCAAAAATCGTGCCGCGATAAGGCTCTAAGCGTATAAAGAGATTCTGCTGCTTTCGGGCAAGCAGGCTAAGATGTTCATTGCGAAAGCATTGAACGAAGAAAAGCCGGCCAAGACAAAATAAAAAGAGTAAAAAAAGAATGCAGAAAATTAACCTGCGCCGGCGAATATAATTATTTATGTACACAATCTTCTAAGGGGCTTTGGAATTCGAGGTTATGATTAAACTGGTTTAAACCGAAATTTAAGAAATTTCTTTATTTCAAGGCTTGTCTGAAAATTTCTTTAACGGGGCTTAACTGGCGTGGCTTCCGCTTGTGATTTCAATTCAAACAGATGAGTAAAGATACTGTCGGCTTGTGGGATATCTTGATTTTCTTTAATTGCTTCGCGCGCAGCCGGCAAACTCGCAATCTGTTCACGATGAGGCCACTCGAAATCCCCATTTAGCCAAATTTTTGCCATCGAGACTAACGAGGTCCGGCGATTTATACCATACTTCAAATTATTATTCTGATCAACCAGGCTTTTAAAATCAGCAAGATTTTCCTGCTCTCGGTAAGCTAATTGGACAATTTGGCTTTGCTGATAAACATAAAACGAAGCCAGCAGGGTAAGCATTAAAACGATTATTAAAAATTTAGTCATTTTCATGTTTTTAACCCCTGATTAGGCTTATGCAGCTTATCTCTTTTGTGCCACCCTCAGTTTGGCGCTACGGCTGGAAGGATTATCCGCCCGTTCTGCATCATTCGGCCGTAAAGGCTTAAGGGTGATTAGCTTAATTTTTTCTGCAGAGCGCGCCAGGCGAAAATTTATTTTTACGATTCTGTCTTCCAGGGAGTGAAAAGAAATTACTGCGATTATCCCGCCCGGTTTAAGTAAATCTATTGCCTTTTTAATCCCTGTATCCAAAGACTCCAATTCCCGGTTAACTGCAATCCGGATTGCCTGGAATGTACGCGTAGCCGGATGAATGCGTCCGAATTTATAATGACGCGGCATAGCCCTGATAACTATATTTGCAACCTGGGAAGTGCTGTTAATCGGTGATTTCCTGCGCTCGGCAACTAATAAATGCGCAATACGGTTATGAAATCTTTCTTGGCCAAACGACCAAAGAAGCGAAGAAATCTCTTCCTCATTGAGGTTATTTATTAAATCATATGCCTGTATAAAACTAGCCCTGTCCATACGCATATCTAAGGGGCCCTCTAATTGAAAGCTAAAACCTCGCTCGGGGTTGGATAATTGTGCCGCAGAAAGGCCAAGGTCAAAAATTATTGCGTCGGCTTTTTTAGTCCAGACCATCGGTAAAATTTTATCCAAATTTCGAAAATCACCGTGAACTAAACTAACTGCCTCGTTGAATTCACTCAGCCTGGATTTAGCAATTTCCAGGGATTCCCGGTCACGGTCAACACCGATAAGCCTTCCCCCGGGTAGGATCTGTTTTAATATTTTTGCGCTATGGCCGCCGCAACCAACCGTAGCATCAATAACGGTCATACCAGGAGCCAGTTTGAAAAATTCTAAAATTTCGCTGCACATAACCGGCTTGTGAATTTCTGGCTTAATCATTTCACTAGGTTTCCATGAGTTGTTCAGCAATGTCTTCAAAAACAGGCTGGTTGTTTCCATAGAACTGCCTCCACTTATCCCTTGCCCAAATTTCAATTCGATTAGATACCCCGATAATCATTACATCCTTTTTAATCCCGGCAAAATCCTTTAAAAACTGAGGAAGAAGTATTCTGCCCTGCTTATCGGCAACCACCTCAATTGCCCCTGAAAAATAAAGTCGATTAAATATGCGTGCTTGCTGTTTAGTTATAGAAAGATTTTTAAATCTTTGTTCCTGAGTACGCCATTCGTCTTCTGAAAACATAAACAAACAGCCGTCTAAACCGCGGGTAATAAAAAATCTTTCGATAAAATTAGCTTTCGCTGCCTCGCGAAACTTAGCAGGTAGGATAATTCGGCCTTTACGGTCTATAGAATGTAGGTATTCGCCGTAAAACATTCCACTTTACTCCATTTTGCGCCACTTTATAGACAAAGTATAGATAGGTTTCGTTTTTTTGTCAAGGGAAAAAAACGTTATTTTTTAAAATACAAGCTATAGGGGTATTCAATCGGCATAAGTCCAATCTATGGTAGTAGCTAAAAGCAAAAAATCATGCCTTTTTTGATCTAACAAAAAGTAAGATCATTCAAGAAAATCGCTTCGCGATAACTTTCAGCTGATTTTTACCACAGAGTTCACAGAGAAAGAAGAAGCTTAAGTTTACAAAACAAGCAATGCATTTAATGTAAACTTAGAGAGTGTTTTAGACCCTTCTTTTCCCGCTGCCCGATAAATATTGTCTTCGGCGGGATCCCGATCTGCGGGAAAAAGGAATAGGAAGGTCTCTCCTCCAACCCGTATTGTTTCTATTATTGGAGGTGAGACCTCCAAATATAGACCTCCGAATATAACTTTCCTACACTACTACAAGACTACTACAAGAAAATTCGCTTCGCTGATAACTTTTAATAGTGATACACGCAGATTGGCCTCTTGACAATTCGTTTCTGGATACACCCTAGATGCAGATTTTATCTGTGTTCATCCAAAAAAACCTTATCTTTTCCAGGAAATCTGAGTGAATCTGTGTTTTTATACTTTCCTACACCATGAAAAAATTATATGTTTCCTGCTGCTTGTATCCAGAAGAATTAAATTCTGTAATACAAATAACAATATAGACTAATTATAAGTTTATTCTTTCTGGGGAGGGGTGTTTTCGGTTATATCAAGAAAAAGCAAATCG
>JBDRHJ010000132.1:0-2135 GCA_043816835.1 Candidatus Omnitrophota bacterium | reverse complement strand
TTGTGAGCTTTTGTTTTACCAGATCGCTAACTAATTTTCCGTCTGCTTGAGAAGCAACCTTTGCGATTACCCCTTTGATTACCCGCCCCATATCCTTAATGCCCTCGGGTTTGATTTCGGAAATTACTCCTTCAATAATCTCACTTATCTCATCCAGGGAAAATTCAGGGGGTAAATAACTTTTCAATATTGCCAACTCTTGTGTTTCCTTGGCAACTAAATCCTCCCTGCCCCCAAGCTTAAATTGCTCAATAGAATCCTGATGCTGCTTAATCATCTTCTTGATTACGCCGAACACCTCGTCATCTTCCAGGGATTTTTTCTTTAATTTGATTGCCTGGTTAATCAGGCTTGAGCGCAAAAAACTAAGAAAGGATGCCCTTGCTTTATCTTTGCTCTTTAATGCCTCTTTATAATCATTGAAAATCTTTTCTTCTAACATGGCAACTCTCCTATTAAATATTTAACCACAGACCTGCCTGTCGGCAGATAGGGCAGACAGGGCAAGCAGGGAACACAGAGATTATTTAAATATTTTTCTTATTCTCCTCTGCGCTTCATAAAATTAGCCTTTTTATTCTTAGAATATGATATTTTTTGTTCATTTATATCTTTAACTGAATACTTGCTACGCGACCACAGAGATTTATTCTAATTCTTTTAATTCCCTCTGTGCACTCTGTGGTTTTATGCGTGAATTGTCCCGCCACAATCGTCTTATCTGCAAGTGACGGGATCCCGCAAAACACAAAGTGCGCTTGCGGGAAACCCTTGACATTTTGCTTTTGACCTTTCCAGCTTAAAAATGTCAAGGGTTAACTCGGACATATAATTTAGCTTGCTCGCCTTTTGAGCTTCGCTAAATTATGTCCTCGTTAAGATGAATCCCAGAATCGAAATCAAAACTAAGTAATAACCAAAATAATGCAGTTGTAGTTTCTTTACAACGCGCCTTAAAATTAAAAGGCTAAATAGACCAACGATATAACTTATTATAAGCGTAAGCCAAAAATCTAACGGGTGATGATTGAAAACAAGCGCAATATTCTTTGCCTCCCAGAAAAACGATCCCAATATTGCCGGAATTCCGGCAATAAAGGAAAATTTAAAAGCGACCTCCGGTGCCATCCCTCTTGCCAAAAGGCTAAATATGGTAATCCCTGAACGGGAAATCCCGGGAATAATCGCAAATCCCTGGCTTATGCCTAACCAAAATGCATCCCTGAAATTCAGGGCAAACAAATCCCTTCTGCCCTTTTTGATTCCACGTGTTGAAAGTAAAAAAACTGCGGTGATAAATAAAGCCAGGCAAATAAAAACCGGCTCCCGGAATAATCGCTCAAAAAAATTCTTGCCGATTAAAGCAAAAATTAGCGTAATTAAGGTTACGACAAAAATCTGGCCGAGAATAACCAAATCCTTTAATATCCGCCAGATATCCCGCGCAAAAAAAGAAAACACGGCAAAGAGCGTGCCAATATGACAGATAATAATTATTGGCAGCACCTGGCTCTCCCGGATATTAAAAATAAGGCTAAACAATGCCAGGTGGCCCGAAGAACTCACGGGCAAAAATTCAGTCAGCCCTTGAATTATCCCTAATACAGCATAAAGCATTTAATTTTAGTAATAAGTCGTAAGAATTAAGGATTAAGTAAAAATATAAACTTAATCCTTAGAGCGAACGCAGTGAGCGTCTTAATCCTTAATCCTGACTGACAACGCCGAGAATACTTCATCGGCAAGATATTCCCTTGTATCTTTTGCGGGACTAACAATCTCTAGCTGCGTTCTCTGTTTATCTATTTCTGTAAAGAATACCCCTGCGGGGGTTGTATCGGCTGAGCCTATGTAGATGGCAATTAAATCCTTTCTTTCTGCATATATCCTGCCGGCTAACTTATTCTTAACTATTCCATAACAAGTATCGTAATCATAATCAACAACCTTAACTATTGCCCTATCCCTTGAGCGTTCAATATCCCGTGTAGAAATTGCTAATAACTGCCTGCAGCCTTCTTTTAAATAGGCGCAACCGGTTAGCCCTAAAACACAATAATGCAGTAATATTATCCCGCAAGTTGCCATAAAAATTCTAAGGCGCCTATCGGAAAATAATTTCATTAGAGATAGTG
>JBDRHJ010000131.1:0-2027 GCA_043816835.1 Candidatus Omnitrophota bacterium | reverse complement strand
TGTTATCATCCAAAGTAATATTATCAATATCGATATGCTCATCCTTGGTCTTTTCAATGATTTTTTGCGTTTGGTCAATCACTGTCAATGTCCTCAAACCCAGAAAATCTACTTTTAATAAACCGATCTTTTCTAAAACTGCCATACTATAACCGGTAGTTATCTGGCCATCCTGAGTTTCGAATAAAGGCATATAATCATCCAGAGGCTTATCGGTAATAACTACGCCTGCAGCGTGTGTGGAAGCATGACGGTTAAGGCCTTCCAGAGATAGAGCTGTATCAATTAATTTAGTTATCTGGGGGTCGTTTTTATAGAGGTTCTTTAACTCGGATTCGCTTTCTAAGGCATCTTTTAAGGTGTGGCCAGGATCCGGCGGTATCATTTTGGCAATACGGTCAACTTCCGCATAAGCAAGACCCATAACCCTGCCTACATCTCTGACTACCGCGCGCGCCTGCATTGTACCGAAAGTAATAATCTGGGCAACGTTGCCTTTCCCGTATTTTTTGGTCACATAATCAATAACCTCGTTCCTTCTTTCGTAACAGAAATCAATATCAATATCAGGAAGCCTTAATCTTTCCGGATTAAGGAACCGTTCAAACAGCAAGCCGTATTTTAAAGGATTGATGTCAGTTATGCCCAAAAGGTAACTCACTAAACTGCCCGCAGCTGAGCCGCGGCCAGGCCCTACCGGGATATGGCTACTTTTAGCATAATGAATAAAGTCCCAGACAATTAAAAAATAACTCACAAAACCTCTATCTTTAATAACTTTTAATTCGTGTTCCAGGCGTTCTTTTATTGCGGAAGGTGCTTGCGGGAATTTTTCTTTTAATCCGATTTCGCTTAAGTTCCTTAAATATTCCTCTTTAGTTTTGCCTTCGGGCGGCTCATAACGGGGTAAATGTATCTTGGAAAAATCTAATTCTAGATTACAACGGCTGGCGACCTCTACGGTATTAGTGAGGGCCTCGGGGATATCTTTAAAAAGCTCCTGCATTTCCTGGGGAGATTTAAAATAGAATTCATCGGTTTGAAAGCGTAATCTATTGGGGTCATTGAGCGTGGTCTGAGTCTGGATGCAAAGCAGAACCTCATGGCTCCTAGCACTTTCCTTAGACAGATAATGCACATCATTGGTAGCAATAAGCGGTAAATTCAGCTCTTTGGATATCTTTATTAATCCCGTATTAACTATTTTCTGTTCTGGGATAAGGTTTTCCTGTATTTCCAGATATAAATTATCTTTGCCCATAATATTTAAATAATCATCCGCAGTTTTTAAAGCATCGTTAAACCGCCTTTGCTGTAATAACGCGGGTATTTCGCCCTTAAGGCAAGCAGTCAGCCCAATAAGGCCTTTTTGATATTGAGAGAGCACTTCCTTGTCAATGCGCGGGCGATAATAAAACCCTTCCAGATTTCCGATAGAAACTAATTTTATCAGGTTTTGATATCCGGTCTCATTGCGGGCCAAAAGTATAAGATGATATGATGCCTCATCAATGCCGCTTGATGCCTTATCCAGCCGGCTCCCCGGTGCAATATAAACTTCGCAGCCAATAATAGGTTTTATCCCGGCTTTCTGGGCTTCCATATAAAAATCTATTGCCCCGAACATATTGCCGTGGTCAGTAATAGCCAGCGAATCCATTTTATACTGCTTTGCTCGCTCTAAGAGTTGGGGTATGCGGCAGGCACCATCAAGCAGACTATATTGGGTATGTAGATGCAGGTGGATAAATTCAGAATGCGGCATTTTAAAAACCTATTCCCACTCAATCGTTGCAGGAGGTTTAGATGAGATATCGTAAACTACGCGGTTAATGCCTTTTACTTCATTAATAATACGGTGGGCAATTTTCTCAAGAACTTCATAGGGAAGCTTTGCCCAGTCTGCAGTCATGCCATCGCAACTGGTAACACAGCGCAAAGCCGCCACATTTTCATAAGTACGTTCATCGCCCATCACTCCTACGCTTTTTATAGGCAGGAGTACGGCGAATGACTGCCAGACCTGT
>JBDRHJ010000130.1:0-3397 GCA_043816835.1 Candidatus Omnitrophota bacterium | reverse complement strand
AAAGGTTCGGATGGCGAGGATGTTTGAGTCCGTCAAAGACCTTTGGCGTTTCCTGCAAAAGCGGGAAAAAATCGACGCTGAGCGAAGAAAGAAGAGGTTTATTTAATTCTAGACAAGGCAAAACAACTAACCTGGCTTATTGAATCTTTATCTCCTCTAAATGCTGGGTAGGATTTGAAATAAGTTTAATTTTGGTATGGAATTTATGCTCTAATGTCCGCAGTAAATCACGCTGTTTCTCGATCAGGGAAATAATCGCGGGATTAAGGCTTAAGTTTACTTCTGTCGGCCGATTAGCATGTAAATGCCGTTTTAGTTGACGAAAAGCCAAAATGCATAAACTGGTCGCTGATTTTATCTTACCCTTGCCCTGGCAATATGGACAATCCAGATAGGTCTGCGCATGGACAGTATTGTGTACACGCTCACGCGTCATCTGTACCAGGCCAAACTTAGACATGGGTAAACAATCATATTTAGCCTTATCCTTGCTTAGCTGGCGATTCAGGATGTTAAAAACCTCCCTGCAATGCTTTTCCTTCTCCATATCAATAAAATCAACCACAATAATTCCGCCCAAATCGCGCAAGCGTAATTGCTGGGCAATCTTAATTGCTGCTTCGGAATTAATCTTGAATGCAGCCTCCTCGGGGGAAAAACTCTTTTTAAAACCCCCGCTATTAACATCAATTACAACCAGGCCTTCGGTGGGCTCAATAACAATATAAGCCTTGGATTTTAAATAAACATATCTTTCGAAGATTTTGTTAATTTGTTTTTCAATATCCTTGTCAGAAAATAAATCCACTTCCCGGTAAAAATGCACGCGCCTTGTTAAGTCCTTCTGGAATGTGCGCACAAAAGAATGAATACGCCGGTATTCGTTTTTTGAATCTACGATAACCTTGGTTACGCCTTCGGTAAAAGAATCCCGGATTGTGCGTAAGATTAAATCATACTCTTCATATACAAAACTCGGGGCAGACTGGCGGGAAGATGCCTTTTTTATCCTTGACCACAGCTTAAGCAAAAAATGCGCATCGCGTATAAGTTCTTTTTCTGAACTGCCAACAGCCGCAGTACGGACAATAAAACCGACATCCTTGGGCAGCTTCATTTTCTCAAGAATCGCCCTCAGCCGCTTTCTTTCCCCTTCATTATCAATGCGCCGGGATATTCCCCAATGGGCATTTTGCGGGGCTAAAACCAAATATCTTCCGGCAAGGCCGATATGCCCGGAAATGCGCGGCCCCTTTGTGCCGAATGACTCCTTAACTACCTGGACTAAAACCTGATCATTCCTCTTAAGATTTAACGGCGCCGAAGACTTTGCCTTTTCCGTTGGCTCATAAGTATCATACCCAACCTCGGAAAGATAAAGAAAGCCCTTCTTCTCCATACCGATATCTACAAAAGCCGCATTCAAAGAAGGAACCACAGTTTCAACCCGGCCTTTATAGATATTACCGACAATCGTCTTATCTTCCGGCCGCTCAATATAAAATTCTTCCAACTCCCCGTCATTAATAATTGCCACTCGCTTCTCGGATAAATCTGCATTAATTAATATTTCTCTATTCATATTTCTCTTTTCCTTTTTAATGGGTAATTTTTATCTTTGATTCCTGGGAAGGATAAATCCGCCGGCTATGCTTACGCCGCATGCTGCCTGCTTTGCGAATTTAAAAGAATGGTTAATATTCTTTCCTAAATTAACCTTCTGAATCTTCTATGGTTAATATTCTTGGGGTAATAAAAATAAGCAAATCCTTTTTCTCGGTTGTTTTATCCGTATGCCTGAAAAGCAATCCCAGAATAGGGATATCCCCTAAAATGGGAATCTTCTGGGTGGTATCAGTGGTCTTGTTTTTAATTAAGCCGCCGATAACCAGGGTATTGCCGTCTTTAACCATAACCGTAGTTGATGTAGTCTGACGATAAATAACCGGTAAGTCAACGCTTAACCCTGAACCACCGCTTAATGTTTTATCCCTAAGCCACTCGCTTACCTCAGGCTGGATATTTAATGTCACGTAGCCTAATTTATTAACCTGAGGGGTTACCTTCAGGGTTATCCCGTATTTTTCCTGACGGTAATTCGTCATTACATAGGCATTCTGCTCCTTATTATAACTCCATTGAGGGGTTGGATCCAAAGTCACCACCTCAATCACTGCCGGTTGATTATCAAGGGTTACAATCCGGGGATTAGAAAGCATCTCGGTATCCGTATCAGTAAAAAGTAAATCTAATATTGCCATGGTGCTCGTAGCATCCAGTGTGCCGAGCTGAAAAAGGCTGCCGGTTTTATCAGGGGCAGTAGTAGCCGCGGGTATATTATCAGGAAGATATTTATTATCTGAACTCGTGGTAAACGGAAAAGTGGTTGGACGCGCAGACCCCTGGATTGTTCCGCCAACCGTCCATTTTATCCCCATCCTTTCGGTATCGCTCAAGGTTGTTTCCACTATCCTTGCCTCAATCAAAACCTGAGGGGTAACCTTATCAAGGTCATCAATTACCCGGCTGATCTTAACTAAATTAGACTTGGTATCAGTAATAATCAGGGTATTAGTGCGCACCTCAAGGGCAATCCTTCCCCTTTCGGAAACTAATTTCTCAATTGCAACCTTTACCTCTTCTGCCTTGGAGAAATTCAAGGCAAAGGCCTTTGTATCCAAGGGCTCTTTTTCTGCTGCCGCTTCCTGGCTTTTTCTCTGTTCGGCTAATTTTTCTAATGTAGAAACCATAATTACTTTATCATTAAGCCATTCATAGCCAAAGCCGTAGGTCCTTACAATTGTCTCAAGCGCCTTTTCCCAATGAACATCGTGCAGCCTAATCGTAACCGCGCCCCGCACCTCCGGCATGGCCACGATATTAATGCCGGATTTATAAGAAATAATCTTCAGTACATTTTTGATATCAGCGTCCTTAAAATCAAAGGTTACATTCTGTCCCGAAGCTTCGCCTTCTCCTATTTGTATCTTAGCGCCTTCTTCGGGCTCTTGCGCCCAGGCAAAAACAACCGGTAACAATAAACCAATAACCAGGATTAATAATAAAACTTGAATTCTAGATCTTGGCTTTTGGTTCTTCATAATTCCTCCTTTAATGAGCAGATGATTTACGGAGTCCGAAAAACGACGTAAATCATAGTCTTTGACATCAAAGATGTCAAAGACGCCTGCGAATTTACCCTTGACATTTTTTATTCATAAATATTCAAGAAAATGTCAAGGGTAAATTTAGACAGAGACTCACTAATCACTTCGTTGTGTAAGTCTCGTCTTTTTCTAAAATATATTCTACGGCCTTATTATCTTTTAGAAGCGTTACCTTATTTTCCTCGATTTTAAAAACCGCATGGCCAAAAATATAATCGCCGACACTGACC
>JBDRHJ010000129.1:0-2767 GCA_043816835.1 Candidatus Omnitrophota bacterium | reverse complement strand
TCATTTAATCTCTTCATCAGTCAAATAACAAGCAGGATCCTGCTGCCAGATATCATTATAAACAGATTCAGCGCGAATGCGAAAATTTCCATTACAGATATCAAGGAAACCGCAGTTTTTGCAACGCCCTCGAAGATGGGGTTTGCGGTTTTTAAGTATGCGCATCAGCTGTTCAGAGGTATCCTGCCAAATCTGGCCAAAGGGCCTTTCTTTGATATTTCCGAAAGAATGCCCCTGCCAGAACTGATCCGGATGAACAAAGCCACGGCTATCTATATTCGCAATAGCCATCCCTGAGCTATTACCGCCATTATCGCGCAGCAATTTTAAAACCTGCTTTGCCCGCTGAGGATCTTTCTTTTTTAATTTTAAATAAATATACGGGCCGTCAGCGTGATTATCTACTGTCAGCACCTCTTTATTAATCCCGCACTTCTTAAGGGATTGCGCCCAATCACAGATTAAATCCAAACATTCACGCATCTCTGGATGCGTTAAATCATCCTTAAGCATCTGGATGCCGCGGCCTGCATATACCAAATGATAAAAACAAACACGGCCGATGTTTTCATCTTCTACCAATTTGAATATTGCGGGTAAATCCGAATAATTATGACGCGTAATCGTAAAACGCAAACCTGCCTTTTGATTTAGTGCGTTTAGATTTCTTAAACCCAATAACGCTTGCTTAAAAGCCCCTTTCTTTCCTCGAAAACGGTCATTATTTTCAGCAATACCGTCCAGGCTAATACCGACATAATCAAATCCGGCTTCCTTAATTTGCCGGGCAATCACTTCGCTAATCAACGTCCCGTTAGTTGAAATAACCGTCCTTAACCCGAGTTCTTTGGCAAATCTATTTAACTCAAATAAGTCTTTCCTTAAAAGGGGCTCTCCGCCGGAAAAAAGCAAAACCGGAACATTAAATTCAGCTAAACCACGAATCATCCCTTTTGCTTCCTCGGTAGAAAGTTCCCCGGAATAAAGCCGGTTATGCGAATCTGAATAACAATGAATGCAGTTAAGATTGCAACGCTGGGAAACATTCCAGATTACAATCGGCCGGCGCAAAGAAATAGCCGTATCCTTATACCTTAGCTGATCGCCGAATGAAACAGAATCACAAAGTAATCTACTAATGCTAATCATAATAATAGTATTTTAAGGGGCCCTTTTATTGAGCCGCTTTATAATTGCTTCTGCCAGGGCTTGTTTTGTATATTCCTTTGCCTGGATATCAACCTTTAATCCTGCGCAACGAATTTCCCGGGAAGTAACCGGGCCGATTGTAGCAATCAAAGACTTGCTTAAATTCTGATTAAAAAATTTGGCGGGGATATTTTTTAGAAAAGTCCGCACAGAAAAAGCACTGGTAAATGTAATTAAATCTATAGCCGGCGCTGCTTTCCGGTTAAGGATTCGAATAGAATCCCTGTGCGATATATCTTTTAAGATCTTATCAAAAGTTTTTCCTTTATGCCTGCTTGGCACAGCATCATAAGCATGGGCTACAATTACCTTAGCCCCCATTGCCTCTAAGCCTTTAGCAAGCGTATCCCTTGCCTGGGTTGAGCAAACAATCAAAAAACTTTTTCCTTTTATCCGCCTTTTCCTAAATAAATCAAGTAATCCCTCCTGGCAATATCTTCTTGGATGCATATCAGCCTTAACCCCGCTTTTGCCTAAAGCCATTTTTGTCTTTGGCCCAATGGCTGCTAATTTAGCACCGCCGAGAATTCGCAGGTCATTTTTTAACAATCCTAGCCGCTCTATAAAATGCCTTACCCCATTCTGACTGCTGAATATAACCCAATCAAAGATAGGAAAACTAGAACACCCCTTTTGGGAATTCGCCATTTGCTTTATTGCTGAATCAAGCTGTTTGTAGTTTTTAAGCGGTGAGATCTGAACTATAGGCAATTCTACCACCGATGCACCGTAATTTTCTAAAATCAAGGAAAGCTCATCTTGCTCCTGTTGATGGCAAACAACCAAAACCCTCTTGCCAAATAAAGGCCTGTCTTCAAACCAGTTTAAATCCCTTTTTAATTTAACTACCTCGCCTACGATGAAGATTGCCGGATGAGAAATCCCTGCCTTCTTTGCCTTGCCTACGATTGTCTGTAATGTTGCGACAACTGTCCTCTGCTTAGGCAAAGTCCCCCACTGGATTAAGCTGCATGGCGTAGTTTTAGCCCGGCCGAATTTGATAAGCTTATTAACTATCGCAGGAAGATTGCCCACGCCCATCAGGAAAACCTGGGTTCCTAATCCGGCGGAAATCCTTTGCCAGTCTATCGAAGAATCCTTCTTGTTAGGATCCTCATGCCCGGTAAAAATTCCTACTGAAGATGTATAATCACGATGGGTCAGGGGTATGCCGGCATATGCAGGCACAGCAATTGCGCTTGAGACACCGGGAACTACTTCAAAGGGGATATTCTGTTTAGCCAGAAAAAGGGCTTCCTCGGCACCCCTGGCAAATAAAAAGGCATCGCCGCCCTTTAAGCGCAAGACAACCTTGCCTTGCCTTGCTTTTTTTACTAATAATAAATTAATTTTAGCTTGTGACAAAGCAGAGCCTTCAGGGGATTTTCCCGCATAAATAAATTCTGCTGTTGGAGAAGCAAATTTTAATAAACGGGGATTAACCAAACGGTCATAAATAATTACCCCTGCTCCCCTTAAACACTCTAAGCCTTTAAGTGTAAGCAGATTAGGATCACCCGGGCCTGCCCCAACAAGATAAACTTTACCCTTTTTCATC
>JBDRHJ010000128.1:0-2112 GCA_043816835.1 Candidatus Omnitrophota bacterium | reverse complement strand
CAGGCAATACAACCTACGGAGCAGACCTCCATTACCTTTTTGCCCAAATACTCTGATTTACAACGCACTGCATAATTCTTGATTACCTCTTCAAGGAAAAACAGGCCCTTCGGGCAGGCCTCAACACATCTACCGCAGGCAGTGCATTTATCGATATCTACAACCGGCAAATCCTCTTCGCTCATGGTAATAGCGCCAAATGGACAAACCTTAACACAGGTTGCAAAACCGATACAACCGTAAATACAGGCCTTTGGCCCCCCCATAACCAGATTTGCGCTAATACACTCTTTTTCTCCGCTATAAATAAATTTATCATTTACCCGCTTGCTTCCGCCGTGACAATGTAAAACCGCTGACTTTTTTATTCTGGCTTTATGCTCGACTCCCAGTATATCAGAAATATGCTTGCTCGCCTCCTCTTCAACAACCGCGCAGCGGTTTAGCGTACACTTTCCTGCAATTAAGGCCTCAGCAAAACCCATGCATCCCGGTAACCCGCAAGCACCGCAGTTTGCTCCGGGAAGCTTAGCATATATCCTTTCAAGGCGAGGGTCAGAGGTAACGCAGAACTTCCTTGCCGCCAAAGCAAGGCCTGCCCCAAAAATAATCCCCAGTCCGGTTAAAGTTAAAATCGGCGCTAATAAATTTTGCATATTTAAAAGCGGAATCCGCTAAAACCCATAAAAGCCAGACTCATCAAAGAAGCAACAATGAAAGCAATGGGAATCCCCTGCATGCTTTTGGGTATTTTTAACAATTCCAACCGCTCCCTAATACCTGACATCAGGATAAGTACAAGCAAGAAACCAACACCGGCAAAAAAGGCCTGGAATACGCCATAGATGAAACTGCCGGGAACTGCCTGCCCGTTAGAAAAAAAGCTATTTGCGTTTAATATCGTAACCCCTAAAACTGCACAGTTAGTAGTAATCAAAGGAAGATAAATCCCTAAGCCTCTATAAAGCGCGGGAGAATACTTACGTATCACCATTTCTATAAGTTGGACAAAGGCGGCAATGACTAAAATAAAGGTTATGGTCCTTAGATATCCGATATTAAAAGGAAGCAAAATAAAATTGTAGATCAACCAAGTGATAACCGCAGAAGATGTCATCACAAATATCACCGCAAAGCCCATTGAAAGTGCTGATTTTGTCTCTTTGGAAATTCCCAGAAAAGGACAAAGCCCCAAAAACTTGGAAAGTATGAAATTATTGACGAAAATCATACCTATGGCTATAGCGATAATTTTACTGAAATCCATCTTTAGATACCTTTCTTTCTCTGTTTGAGAAGATTAGTCAGCGCGATCAAAAATCCGAGAGTAAGTAGGGCTCCCGGAGCAAGTATCATCACAGTCACGGGCTCGAGATTATTCACTAATTTAAATCCAGCGAAACTGCCAGCGCCCAGCACCTCTCTTACCAGTGCCACTGAACTTAATGCAATAGTAAAACCAATACCCATCCCTAATCCGTCAAATATCGAAGCAAGTATAGTGTTCTTTGAAGCAAAGGCCTCTGCCCTTGCCAGAATAATACAATTAACGACTATAAGAGGGACAAAGATCCCTAAGTTTGCATTTAATGCCGGGGCGTAGGCCTTTAAGACTAGTTCACAGATAGTGACAAAAGTCGCAATAACCACGATAAAGGCGGGCAGGCGTATCCGGTCAGGTATTATTTTCCTTAACGAAGCAATGATCGTGTTTGAGCCGATGAGCACAAAGGTAGCAGCAGTCCCCATGCCAAGCGCATTTATCAAAGAAGTAGAAACTGCCAGCGTAGGGCATAAGCCGAGCACCAGCCCGAAAATAGGGTTCTCCCTGGCAATACCTTTTGTGAACTCTCGGATAATATTCTTCATCAAAAGCCGTAACGCCTTTTTCTTATGTGCCTGTCAATCAAAGGCACAAAGGCGTTCATGATCAGGATGGAATAAGAAACCCCTTCGGGATATCCGCCGAACTTCCTGATTACGAAGGTAATCAAACCACAGCCTATCCCAAGAATCAACTGCCCCTTCTTGGTGATAGGGCTGGTTACGTAATCGGTTGCCATAAAAAAAGCACCCAGGACCAGGCCGCCGGATAAGATACTAAATAAAATA
>JBDRHJ010000127.1:0-8512 GCA_043816835.1 Candidatus Omnitrophota bacterium | reverse complement strand
TCTATGCTCCAGGAAAGCCTGCAGGAGACTTCAGACATGTTCCGGGGTAAAAAATCAGCTGTTTCTTCGGAAAAAAGCACCAAAAAAATAAACGTAGAATTAATTCTTGAAACAGGCTCTGAATCAGGCAACGAAAACTAGGCATGGTTTTTGGATTATTATTTTGGTTTCTTGAAGTATAGTAAACCCCGTTAGAGAACTTCGTTCTCTAACGGGGCAAAGCATAAAAACACAGATTCACACAGATTTCCTGGAAAAGATAAAGTTTTTTGGATGAACACAGATAAAATCTGCATCTGTGTGTATCAGAAACCAATTGTCAAGAGGCCAATCTGTGTGTATCAGTGTTAAAAGTTATCCTAAAGGATAGGCCTTCTTATACCTTTTTCCCGCAGAACGGGATCCCGCCGAAGACAATATTTATTGAGCAGCGGGAAAGGAAGGGCCTTATCAGCGAAGCGAATTTTCTTGATGTCTAATGTTGTAACTCTTGAAATTCCAAGATATTAGGAATCGTTTTATAGTTAAAGGGCATAGTTTGCCAAAGGAGGTAGGGATAGATGAGGTTAAAAGACAAAATTGCATTAGTTACTGGCGGGGCCCAGGGCATAGGGCGCCAGATTTGCCTGACCCTTGCCAGCGAAGGGGCAGATGTGGTTATTTGTGATCTTATGCTTGATCAGGCAGAAAAAACTCAGCAGGAAATTATTGATACTTCCAGCCGGATTGCCGTAGTAGAAGAACTGGATGTTTCGAATCTTCAGGAAGTTCAAAATACAATGAATAAAATTCTTGACAAATTTAAAAAGATTGATATATTAGTGAACAATGCCGGTATTACTCGCGACAATCTCCTTTTACGGATGACCGAGGCCGAATGGGGGGTAGTATTAAAGGTAAACTTGACCGGGACCTTTAATTGCATTAAAGCGGTTTCGCGGGCAATGATAAAACGTAGGGCAGGGAAGATTATTAACATTGCCTCTATTATTGGCATAACCGGTAATGCCGGACAGGCAAATTACTCAGCTTCAAAAGCAGGAATAATCGCTCTTACTAAGACAGCCGCAAAAGAATTAGCCCCGCGCAATATAAATGTTAATGCGATTGCGCCGGGTTTTATTCAGACTCAGATGACAGATAAGCTATCTGGGGATATAAAAGCCAGAATGCTTGGTCAGATTCCGTTAAGTCGTTTTGGGAAACCTAAGGATATAGCGGATACGTGTTTATTTTTGGCTTCGGAGGAATCAAATTATATTACCGGACAGACGATAATCGTGGACGGGGGTATGATATAAGTGAGGACATAAGTTATGGAGCATGAGCGAACATAACTTATCTGTCTGAACTTAACCTTGGCATCTTTGATGTCAAGGGTTCAATTCGCACTTGTAACTTACGTTCACTATCGTTCCGTAAGTTAGGTGCTCATTTGAGGAGGAAAAATGGCAGTAGAAGAAAAAGTAAAATCAATAATTGCGGAACAATTAGGCGTTAAGCCCGAAGAAGTAATTCCAAGTGCGTCTTTTATTGATGATTTAGGAGCAGACTCATTGGATACGGTGGAATTGGTTATGGCCTTGGAAGAGGAATTTGGTATTGAGATCCCTGATGAAGATGCAGAAAAGATGACTACGGTAGGGGATGCAGTCAAATACATAGACGAAAAAGCTGTAAATAAATAAGCTGGTAAGTGGTAAATTAACAATATACTGGTTTGCCCCGCCTTTAGCGGGGCAAATTTTTAATGGTGTTAGGAAAGTACCTGTACTCGGAAGGGTATCCCCCCTTGTTTTCTTCCCTGCAGATTTGCTGATACAAATCTAAACGAGGGACAAGTCGAAAACAAAGCAGGGGGGGGCTGCGAAAATCACAGTAAAGTCATCGCGAAGCGATTTTCTTGCCAGTAGGGGCATTTGGGAGCTAAAGATTATGGATAGAAGGGTAGTAATAACCGGCTTAGGCATAGTTTCTCCGGTAGGTAACGATGTGGCGTCTTTCTGGGATGCATTAGTTGCCGGTAGAAGTGGTATTAGTGAAATTAAGTCTTTTGATGTTGCTGATTTTGATAGTCGAATAGCCGGCCAGGTAAGTCAATTTGATCCGCAGGCTTACGGGATTACAAAACGGGATATGCGCCGAATGGATAAATTCGCTCAATATGCAGTTGCTACTTCTAAGCAGGCAATTGAGGACGCAAATTTAAATTTGGACATGGAGAATAAGGATCGTATTGGCGTTTTAATTGGTTCAGGTATCGGGAGCCTGCAAGTCATAGAGAGGGAACACAAGGTGTTGCTAAGTAAGGGGCCGGGGCGTGTTTCTCCCTTTTTGATTCCGACATTAATTGTTAATGAAGCTTCTGGCTGGGTAGCGGTTATTCATGGATTAAGAGGGCCTAATTCTTGTATTGCTACAGCCTGTGCTTCCGGGAGCCATGCAATAGGGGATGCTTTCAAGATTATTGCACGTGGCGACGCTGATATAATGATTGCCGGGGGCACAGAAAGCGCGATTACCCCCATGGCCCTTGCTGGATTTTGCGCTTTGCGGGCGCTTTCCTGCCGAAATAATGACCCCCAAAAGGCAAGCCGGCCTTTTGATAATCAGCGGGATGGCTTTGTTATGGCTGAGGGGGCAGGGGTAGTTGTATTAGAATCATTAGAACATGCAAAGAAGCGAAAGGCAGATATTTATGCTGAGATTACCGGATACGGAATGTCTTGTGATGCCTATCATATAACTGCGCCGGATCCTGAAGCGCGCGGCGCTTCGGCAGCCATACAGATAGCCTTAAAAAGCGGCGGCTTAAATCCTGAAGATGTAGATTATATTAATGCCCACGGGACCTCAACTAAGCTTAATGATAAGATGGAGACTATAGCAATAAAAAAAGCGTTTGGTGTTCATGCCAAAAAGGTAATGATTAGTTCTACGAAGTCAATGATTGGGCATTTGTTAGGTGCGGCCGGCGGGGTAGAATTTATTATAATCTGCCTTGCGCTTAAGAATAATGTTATCCCCCCTACTATAAATTACGAGCATCCCGATCCTGAATGTGATCTGGATTATGTCCCTAATTCTGCGCGTTCTGTGCCAGTTGATGCGGCGATATCAAATTCATTTGGTTTTGGCGGGCATAATGCTACCCTTCTTATCAAGCGATTCAGATAAAATGCGGATTGCCGGATAATTTTTATTAATACCCTTGGCGTTAATTCAGGGTTTTTAAGAGATGGCATATACTATTGCGGAAAAGATTTTATTGGCCCATAGTGCTAAAGGGAAAATTAAACCCGGCGAGTTTATTGAAGCCCGTATTGATTTAGCCTTAGCTAATGATATTACTGCGCCTTTGGCAATTGAGCAATTCCGGCGATTGGGTTTGAAGAGGGTATTTGACCCTAAGCGAATTGTCCTGGTTCCCGATCATTTTGCCCCGGCAAAGGATTTAAAAAGCGCTAACCAGTGTAAAATATTAGCGAATTTTG
Organism: Candidatus Omnitrophota bacterium; assembly: GCA_043816835.1. Taxonomy (GTDB): domain Bacteria; phylum Omnitrophota; class Gorgyraeia; order Gygaellales; family JAHJCI01; genus JBDRHJ01. Next base: position 5,018 of record JBDRHJ010000127.1, on the reverse strand, counting down.
CCAAAGAATATAAAATAAAGAATTATTTTGAAGTAGGCTGCATGGGGATTGAGCATGTTTTGTTGCCGGAGAAGAAGTTAGTTCTGCCCGGTAATTTGATTATTGGCGCTGATTCACATACTTGTTCTTATGGCGCATTGGGCTGTTATGCTACCGGCGTTGGATCAACGGATTTAGGCCGCGCATTTATTGACGGGAAGTGCTGGTTTAAAGTCCCTGAATCTATAAAATTTATTTATAACGGGAAAAGAAATAAATGGATAAGCGGCAAGGATTTAATTCTATATACGATTTCAAAGATCGGCGTTGATGGCGCATTATATAAGGCAATGGAGTTTGCGGGGGAAGTTGTTCGAGGACTAAGTATGGATGACCGGTTAACAATGGCAAATATGGCGATTGAGGCAGGCGCGCGCGTTGGTATTATTGCACCGGATAAAATAACCCGCGATTTTATTAATACAGGCACGAATCCTATTAAACTAAAAAAGAAGCTTTTATCAGCGCTTAAAAGCGATAAAAATGCCCGGTATTCAAAGGTTTATCAATGGGATATTTCTATGATAGAGCCGCAGGTTGCTTGTCCGCATTTACCGAGCAATGTCAAGCCGGTAAGCGCATTAAAGAAAATTAATTTAGATCAGGTGGTTATCGGTTCATGTACGAATGGCCGTATTTCTGATTTACGGGTTGCGGCAAAGATTTTAAAAGGTAGCAGGGTAAAGGCCGGTTTGCGCCTTATTGTTATTCCGGCAACGCAAAAAATATATTTACAAGCAGCGCAAGAAGGATTAGCAGAGGTGTTTGTTAAGGCAGGCGGGGTGTTTCTGACCCCTACTTGCGGCCCTTGCTTAGGCGGGCATATGGGGATACTTACTAAAGGCGAAAGGTGCTTAGCTACTACGAACCGAAACTTTATCGGGCGTATGGGGCATGCGGAATCCTTTGTTTACCTGGCGAGTCCGGCAGTTGCTGCTGCCTCAGCCATAAAAGGAAAAATCACCCATCCGGATTCTCTATAGGATTAAGCGATAAGGAGTAAGGATTAAGTGAAGATTAGGGGCAGGGTTCACAAATTTGGGGATGATATAAATACCGACGACATTATCGCTGCTAAATATTTGGTTTCTACCGATCCTGGGCAGTTAGGTGCACATTGCATGGAAACGATCAGGCCGGATTTCAGTCAAGTTGTTAAGGCCGGCGATATTATTGTCGCAGGGACAAACTTTGGTTGCGGTTCATCCCGTGAGCATGCGCCTTTAGCGATAAAGGGTTGCGGTATAAGGGCAGTGGTTGCCGAGAGCTTTGCTGCAATATTTTTCCGCAATGCAATTAATATTGGGTTACCGTTCTTAGAATGCCAAGATATAAAAAAGGCCAAGGAAAATGATATTCTGGAAATTAATTTAGAAGACGGTGTAATCAAAAATTTAAGCCAGGCTAAGCTGTATCACACTGCACCCTTTCCTGAATTTCTGCAAAATATTGTAAAGAGCGGAGGGCTGATTAGATGGATAAAACGTACAAGATTGCCGTAATCCCCGGAGACGGAACAGGCCCGGAAGTCGTACGTGAGGGCTTGAAGGTTCTTGGGGCGGCAGCAAAAAACTTCGGCTTTAAATACCAAACTGAAATTTTTAATTTTGGCGGCGAACGCTTCTTGAAAACCGGAAATATTTTGAGTGATGCGGAAGTAGGGAGAATGAAGGAATTTTCCGCAATTTATTTAGGTGCAATCGGCCATCCGGAAGTAAAGCCGGGAATACTCGAGCAAGGCATATTATTGAAGTTGCGCTTTGCGCTTGATCAGTATATTAACCTGCGCCCGGTAAAGCTTTATGCCGAGAGATTTTGTCCGTTGAAGGATAAAGGGCCGCAAGATATCGACTTTGTTGTTGTGCGGGAAAACTCCGAGGGGTTGTATAAAGGGATGGGTGAGTTTAAGGATAAGGATGCGCCCGGTGAAATAGCAACCCAGATTTCCTATAATACGCGTCGTGGGGTTGAGCGCTGTATTCGTTATGCCTTTGAATATACGCGCCGGCGCAATAAAAAGAAGCAGCTTACCCTCTGTGGGAAAACTAATGTTTTAACCTTTGCCTGGGATTTATGGCAAAGGACCTTTGACCAGGTTGCCAAGGAATACCCGGATATTAAAACCGACTATAGCCATGTTGATGCAGTGAGTATGTGGTTTGTAAAAAATCCCGAGTGGTTTGATGTAATTGTTACCGATAATATGTTTGGGGATATTATTACTGATTTAGGGGCAATGATACAAGGCGGTATGGGTATTGCAGCCGGCGGTAATATTAATCCGCAGGGTGTTTCGATGTTTGAACCAATCGGGGGGTCTGCGCCCAAGTATACCGGTAAAAATGTAATTAATCCCCTTGCGGCAATCTGTGCATTATCAATGATGCTGGAAACCTTAGGAGAGCTTCAGGCAGCTAATGCGGTTGAGGGGTCTGTGATTGAGGTAGTAAGAAGTAAATTAAAGAGTTTAGGCGCCGGTAAAATGGGGTATTCGACTTCGGGGGTTGGCGATTTAGTAGTGGAGTATTTGCAAAAACAGCCCTAAGTTTAGGTGCCGGTAAATTATACCGTATACGCATAATGTGTGAGGAGTTAAGGGATGCGCAAAAATAAAAAATATAATCTGGCAGTGGTTGGTGTGGGTGTAGTGGGGATTCAGATGCTGAGGTGTTTAAAGGGCCGTAATTTTCCAGTTAATGAATTACGGATCCTTGCCCGTCGAAGCCGGAATATCCGGGTAGACGGCGCAACCTATAAAGTAAAGGCTATTTCACCTGATAGTTTTAACGGTATAGATATAGCCCTTTTTGCCGGTACTGAGGGTGAGAAGGGTGCAGCGGTTACCTTTGCCCCTGAAGCAATTAAGCGGGGCGCTGTAGTTATTGATAACGGGGCTGATTTTCGTTTAAAACCAGGTGTACCCCTGGTGATACCGGAAGTGAATGCCCGAGATATAAAGAAGCACAAAGGCGTGATTGCTAATCCGAATTGTTCGACTATTCAGATGGTTGTTGCTTTGTGGCCGCTTTATCAGAAGGTAGGGATTAAAAAGGTGATTGCGGCTACTTATCAGGCAGTTTCCGGCGCCGGTAGAAACGGGATTAGTCAGCTGGAAAGCGAGTTACGCAACAAAGGTGTTTTAGAAAAAAAGGCATTTGCATGCAAGATAGCCAAGAATGTCATTCCGCATATAGGGGGTTTTGGCGAATTAGATTATACTTCTGAGGAGTGGAAAATGGTAGAGGAAACCCATAAGATTATGCATGATAAGAAGATAAAAATTTCCGCTACTTGTGTAAGGGTTCCGGTTATAACCGGGCATTGCGAAGCAATTTATATTGAGACAAGAAAACCAATTACCGCATCAGGCGCAAGAAATATTTTATCAAGGGCAAAGGGGATAAGGGTGGTTGATGATCCGCGTAATAGTTTGTATCCGTTGCCTATAGATAGCGAGGGTAAGAATGAGGTTTTTATCGGCCGCGTAAGGAATACCCCGTTTAAGGGTAATGGCCTTTGGTTATGGGTAGTTTCAGATAATCTGCTTAAAGGTGCTGCGCTTAATACCGTCCAAATTGCAGAATGCCTTGCTATGATGAATCGGTAATGTTGAATCTTTGTTTAGTGCGGGTGTTCTTCTTGAATTCCAAATACAAAGTTAAATCTTAAAACCAGTTTTTGCCAGGATGATCCCTTCTTTTTAAGCTCACCGATTATATTCTTATACGAACTTATCGCGTTTTCGACTTGCTTTTCAAGAATATTATGGCTGCTATAGCGGGCCTCAAGGAATATATCGCTTATTTGGCGATAGTCACTTTGCAGGCTTTTAAATGCGCGGCTTGCATTATTCAGGTGTTCAACCGGGTCAATGGTTACAGGATATTTATAACCAAACATATGTAATATGCGGCAAAGTAGGGTATGAAGCAGGATTATTGCAAGATTATGCTTTTTTTGCAGTAAGGCTTTCTCGAGTTTATTTTTTTCTCTAAAATACGGCAAGAAAAACGCAATTATCCAGTAAATTAATAAAGACATAACCAAAAAGAGGGCCATGATTAAAGCGCGGCTTAAGATATCAAGTAGGGAAAATCTTTCTTGTGGTTTTGTTTTTTCAATTTCCTTTTTAACTTCTTTCTTTTTTGCTAATTCTTCGGGTTTTTGTTTTTCGGTTTTTAATTTTTCGATTTCGGCGGCTAATTTATTTTTAACAGAAAGGTATTGCGCCTGAGCTTCCCGCAGCAGTTCTTTTAAGTCTTTTAGTTTTTGTTCGAAAACCTCCTTTGCAATCCAGTTTTTTGGTATTTCAGGTTCTGTTTTGATTGATTCGCGGTATGCAGTTGCCCGGATTTCATCGAGCTGTGCTTCGGTTTGGCTTTCAGATTTTTCGATTATTTGTGTATTATTTAGCTTAATTTCTAAATCTTTTTTTATTGTTTCGATTTTTGCTTCCAGCTTTTCTAATAGGTTTTTATTTTCCGGTTCTTTTTTGGATGCGCTTTCTTTCTCTTGAGTGGTTTTTTGATATTCTTGTTCCAGGGCTGCCCGTTGTTCTTGTGATTGCTCCATTTGTTTCGCCAATTCTTCTTCTTTTTGCAATAACTCGCGTCGTTCTTCAGCTAATTTCTTAATCTCCGGCAGTTGTTTTTCTTCAGCCAGCCCCTGAAGTTTTTGGTCAATTTCAGCTATTTGATTATTGGCTTGCTCAATCCGTGCGGCTGATTCTGTTAATGTTTTCTGATGTTCGCTATCCGTGGTTTTAAGGAATTCGTCTGCCCGGGATAATTGTTCCTCCCGCAGTTGGGTGGCTTGTTCAACTAAATTTTCTTTTTCTTGCAACAATTCATTCTGCGCTTCAGTTAATTCCGTAGTCTTCGGCAACTGTTTTTCTTTGGTCAGCTCCTGGATTTTTTGGATAATCTCAGATATTTGATTGTTGATTTGTTCAATCTCGGTGGCTAAATTTGTCAAATCTG
>JBDRHJ010000126.1:0-5451 GCA_043816835.1 Candidatus Omnitrophota bacterium | reverse complement strand
CAGTGGCCGGTTCAGATAATGCTTGTTCCGTCAAATGCCCCGTATTTAAAGGATGCGGATTTATTAATTGCTGCGGATTGTGTTCCTTTTGCTTACCCGGATTTCCACGATACCTTATTAAAGGGCAAGGTTTTGCTGGTTGGCTGCCCTAAGTTAGATGACGCACAATTTTATAAAGAGAAAATCACTGATATCTTTAAAAACAACACCATAAAGTCAGTTACTTGTGTTCACATGGAAGTGCCTTGCTGTTTTGGGATGTTAAACCTTGTTAAGTCCGCGCTTTCTGACTCGGGAAAGGATATTCCGCTTAGTGAGGTTAATATAAGTATAAAAGGCTCATTTATTAAAGCATAAAGATGATTTTTAATTGTCCGGGAGCGCAAAAATTCAGACAACCTCAACCGGAGGACATAAAATGTCCTTTTTGTTGTGCAGAAATAGAAATATGGACCGACGAGATACAGGTGAGGTGTCCAAAATGCAAAAAGAATGTACTGCGTCAGGGCAATGCAAGCTGCCTTGATTGGTGCAGGTATGCAAAAGAATGCGTTGGGCCTGATACTTATGGCAAGTATATGCAAAATAAGGCAGTAACCGTAAAAGAGAAACTTCTCAATGAGCTAGAAGGGTATTTTGGCGGCAATATAAAGAAGATAAATCACGCCAGGAATGTAATGCATTTTGCCGAAGAACTGCTAAAAAGGGAAAAGGCGGACTGGCATATTGTTATTCCTGCGAGCATATTGCATGATATAGGGGCAAAGTCAGAATTAGGGTGTCAGAAAAAAAAGGATACATCTATTGCAAGGGGTATCCTTCTTAAGTTAGGTTTAAAAATCGATGACATAAACCAGATTTGCGAAATAATTGCCTATCATCATTCTCCGGGCGAGGTTGATACTGATAATTTTAAGGTGTTATATGATGCGGATTGCCTGGTTAATTTAAAGGATATGGTGGATATAAAGGATAAGACAAAAACAAAGGCCCTAATTGATAAGGCATTCTTTACCCCGGCAGCAAAGGCATTGGCAGGGAAGGTATATTTATCGCGTACTTCTCTATAAAATTATGCTATAATAACCCGCGATAATAAAGATTCGCGGGATATTATTTATATCTAAGAAAGGTTATATAATGGTAAAGGACCCTATATGCGGGATGGATGTAAATCAGGCCAACGCCTTAAGTCTGGTTAAGGAAGGCGAGAAGTATTATTTTTGCAGTGCGCATTGCCTGAAGAAATTCGCCAAAGCCAATAATATATCTGACCAAGAGGCATCCAGCTGTTTAATTCAGGCAAAAACAAAATGGTATAAAAATAAGGTTATAATCGCGGCAGGGGTTTTAATTTTGCTTTCTGTTCTTTCGTATTTCATCCCGATATTAGAGCCGTTTAGAAAATCTTTGTTGATGTATGTTCAGCGGATCTGGTGGGCGATTTTGCTGGGGTTATTCTTAGGCGGGATTATTGACCATTTTATACCCCGCGAGTATATTTCTCATATTCTGGCAAAGCCCAGTAAGCGCACCATATTTTATTCGGTCATACTTGGGTTCTTTATGAGTGCCTGCAGCCACGGGATTTTGGCGCTTTCCATTCAATTGCACAAAAAGGGCGCATCAAACCCGGCGGTAATTGCTTTTCTTTTAGCCAGCCCTTGGGCGAATTTCCCCCTTACCATAATGCTCATAGGATTTTTTGGAATAAAGGCATTATACCTGATTGTTTGCGCTTTAGTTATTGCGATTATTACGGGTTTTATTTATCAATTCCTGGAATCAAGGCAGTTGATAGAAAAGAATGAAAATATCAAAGAAACGGACAATGATTTTTCTCTGCTTAAAGATTTTAAAGCCAGGTTTAAATCATACCCCTTTAGCCTTGCGCAGATAACCCGGGACATAAAAGGCATATTTGTTGGTTCTCTTTCTCTGGCGAATATGGTATTATGGTGGTTGTTAATCGGTATCGGATTAGCCAGCCTCACTGCTGCTTACATACCGTCTAATATATTTCAGAATTATATGGGGCCGACACTTCTGGGGTTACTTGTAACCCTGGCGGTTGCAACCGTACTGGAGGTGTGTTCTGAAGGCACAGCGCCCCTGGCTTTTGAAATATACCGGCAAACCGCGGCATTCGGGAATGTGTTTGTATTCCTGATGGGCGGGGTGATTACGGATTATACTGAGATAGGCCTTTTGTGGGCTAATGTCGGCAGGAGGGTAGCGATTTGGCTTCCCATAATTACAGTGCCGCAAGTAATAGCTTTAGGAATATTGGCAAATAAAATATTTTAAGTGAGGCCATACCCTTTGACATCGAAGATGTCAAAGGACTCATTAAAGATGACCCTAATCTGGATTTTATCCGCTACATTTTTGGTTAGCCTTATTTCATTAGTCGGGATATTTACCCTCGGGGTAAAGGCAGGGGTATTTGATAAGGCATTAGTTCTTCTAGTCGGGTTTGCTGCCGGCGGATTAATTGGGGGCGCATTCTTGCATCTTCTTCCTGAGGCATTGGAGCAGGGCGGCAAGGATGTTGTTTTTTTCTATGCCCTAATTGGCTTTACGACTTTTTTCTTAATGGAGCGGTATCTTCACTGGCGGCATTGCCATAGGGGTGATTGCGATACGCATATTTTTACATACCTGAATTTAATCGGTGACGGCGTGCATAATTTTACTGACGGGATGATTATTGCAGCCAGCTTTGTAACTGATTTTAGGTTGGGCATAATTACGACCCTGGCAGTTATTTTCCACGAAGTACCCCAGGAGATGGGTGATTTCGGGATTTTGGTTTACGGCGGGTTTAGCAAGTCTAAGGCCTTGTTTTTTAACTTTATCTGCGCGTTGACTTCGGTAGTCGGAGCAATTATCGGATATGTGCTTTCTAATATTACCGGCAATATTGCTTTATTTTTGATTTCTTTTACCGCAGGCGGCTTTATCTATATTGCTGCGTCTGATTTAATCCCCGAGCTTCATAAACAAAAAGATGCTAAAAGGGCAAACGCTGCATTTATTACCTTTATCTTTGGGCTTGTCTTTATGGCGCTCGCCAAGTTACTCTATTAAATACCAATATTACAACAAAAAAATTCGGGGGTTTGGCCCCCGGATAATTAATGGTATGGAATTTCAAAAAACCGAAATTCCAACCACTGAAAATCGCACAAATGTTATCCTAAAGGATAGACCTTTCTATTCCTGTTTCCCACAGAGCGGGATCCCGCCGAAAACAATATTTATTGGGCAGCGGGAAAGGGAAAGGTCTTATCGCGAAGCGATTTTCTTGTAGCTGGTTATATAGCCCTTACCTTAGAAGGAAAGTTTTAGTAAGCTTCCTAATATATGGGACTCAGCCCACTTTCCGCTGGTTTTTCGGCTTTGACAGACATAATATACGCGGCCTTCTAAATTCTTTGATAATTCCAAAGACAGGCCGGTATATATTCTGTTTGTATTGAGTTCTCTCTGGTCTAAATCAATAAATATCTCATTTGATAAAAAGGGCTGGAGTTTAAAACGCGTAAGCCGGACCGGGAATTTGATTGTAAGGGTATTAGCATATCTCCAGATATTATCCGCATCTTCCCTGTTTTTGTATTCAAATTTAAAGCGATTACTAAGATTTAGATCACCCAGGTTAAATTTAAGCGTAGCATTCAAATGAGGTATGTTTTCGTATTTCCAGTCATCGTTTTGCTTTTCAAATGCCTGCCGGTAATTAAACCCGAGAGTTATCCATTCGGCTAATGCAGAGTAAGCTATTCCGAAATCTGTGTGCTGATAAGCAAGGGTTCCTGCATTGTCCCTGAGATGGAATTCTTCTTCAAATGCTGCCTGCCAATGATTATTTAATTTCCAGGATACAATTTGGGTATCCCAATGCTGGAAGTCATCATCAGCATAAAGGGGCAGGCAAGTAAAAACAATTGAAAGAAAGGCACTCAAAATAATAATTTTTTTCATAATTCTTTGTTACGCCGTAACCCGGGCTTTTAACGATTATTATTCAAAATTTTCACTGCTAATATACCATTGATCACCGATTTTAACAACAATGAAGTTTTCTAAGGCAATATCCCCTGCGACCTCTTGATAGACTTCAATTTCCCATTTTGTGTCAGAGATTTTTTCGCGATAGGTAAGGGCGTGTGAAGTCAGGTCAAGGCTTCGAAGGTCTTCATTAAAGGCAGTGGCAAAGCCTTGTTTGTATTCTTCCAGGCTTATGCCGGCATTAGCAGCTTCTTCTTCCAGCATACTTGGCTCAACAAGCTCCATTGCCGGCCTCATGTCAAGTGCTATTGCTGCCTTAAAATATTCATCAAGTACCCATGTTGCCCCGGCCGGCGCTTTTGGGCCGTAGAAGTTATCAGCTGCAATATACCATTTATTCCCAACTTCAGTCACTGAGAAAATTTCGGCGATTGTATCATCCCCGGTTATCTGGATAACCTCAATTTCCCATTGTCCTTCGGATATTATTTCTGTGTTTGCAATTGAGTATGAAACCAGCTTAAGGGTTTTTAGCTCTTCGGCAAATGTTTCGGCAAATCCTTTTTTGAATTCTTCTATCGATGCGTCAATAATCCGCGACTCTCTTTCTATCCATATCGGATCAATAAGCGCAGTTGCCGTTTCAATATCTTCGCTGATTACTGCCGTAAAATAATCATCAATAAGCTTTATTGCCCCGGCCGGCGGTTTCGGGCCGTAGAAGTTAATTGCGGAAATATACCATTTATCTTCAATCTTAATAAGGTTAAATGCTTCTATCGCAAAGCCTTCCGGGGTATCCTGGTAGACTTCGATTTCCCATTCCCGATCAGAGATTTTTTTTCTGTAGGCAAAGGAATATGAAATTAAGCCAAGCTCTTCGAGTTGTTTATTAAAATTCTCGACAAAAGATTCCATATATTCCTTTATGCTCATGTCAGCAAGCGCGGCTTCTTGTTCTATCCATATCGGCTCAATAAGCTCAAGTGTTGCAGGGGTCATGCTTGCTGCCTTTGCTGCCTTAAAATATTGATCAAGGACTTTTACTGCCTCGGCGGGTGCCTTCGGGCCGTAAAAGTTATCCCCGGCAACGAACCAGGCATCATCTATTTTAACTACGCTAAAAGGCTTTATGAGAATGCCATCAGTGGTATTCTGCGAGACATTAATTTTCCATTCGGTATTGGAAATCTTTTTTGCATCGCCAAGGGAATAGGAGGTAATGCCCATGTTTTCATTCTTCTGATTAAAGGAATCTACAAACTCTAGCCTGTATTGTGATCTGCTCATATCGCTTGCAGCAGCTTCTTTTGCCAGCCACGCAGGCTCAACAGCGCGAAGCGCGGTCATCATATCCAGCGCAGTTACCGCGGTAAAATATTTATTAAGGACATCAGTTGCTTCAACCGGCGGCTTTGCCTTAAAAATCCCGCATGA
>JBDRHJ010000125.1:0-6311 GCA_043816835.1 Candidatus Omnitrophota bacterium | reverse complement strand
TTCGCTGTCACCCCGAAAGCGTGGGGAAAGTTTTTCCCCACACCCCTTTTAGGTTCTCGTCCTATTATTTAAAAATGCCCCAAGGAGGACTCCGGCCTTCGGCCTAGAACCTGTCGCTCAGGGATAATAAAATAAACGTTTCGCTCCTCATAGGGGCTCTGCCCCTCTGACGCTTCACTTCGTTTCGCTGTCACCCCGAAAGCGTGGGGAAAGTTTTTCCCCACACCCCTTTTAGGTTCTCGTCCTATTATTTAAAAATGCCCCAAGGAGGACTCGAACCTCCGACACCAGATTTAGGAAACCTGTGCTCTATCCACCTGAGCTACTGGGGCGTTATTCGCTAAAGCTTATTCTTGACTCCAGCCGTGAAATAAACTTCTCGGTCCTTTCCTGGCTGCAGCTATATTCTTTTGACGCTCACTTAATCCTTAACACTTACAACTTATGACTTATGACTTTTTTCTCTAACAACTAATCCCTCGGCTTCGCTCGGGACTTCGAAACGATAAAATAAAAATCTGTTCTCGCAACTAATCCCTCACTACTAACTACTCACTACTATCTTACGGGGAACAATCTTCCCCCTTCGTTTCGCTCAGGACTTTCGAAGGGATGCTGAGACGAAGTCGAAGCGCTCCTTAATAATCCTCTTTTTAGGTTCTTGTTAGTAAAACAATCTTTATAAAGCCTTAATCCATTTCGCCTACGGCGAAATAACTAACAAGAACCTCGTCACTCACTTAATCCTTAATTCTTACAACTTATAACTTTCTAATACTTAATCAACGAATGTATTGAATAGCCTTTAAGTTTCTCACGGCCCTTTAAATCGGTTAATTCAATCAAAAAACCGATCCCGGCAACCTTACCCTTAAGCTGCTTTACTAAATCAATCATTGCATTAACTGTTCCGCCGGTAGCAAGCAAATCATCAAGAATCAATACCCGGGCACCCGGCTTAAATGCATCTTGATGCATTTGTAAAACATCTACGCCGTATTCCAGGCTATAGGTTGCCGAATATACCTTCCAGGGAAGCTTACCTTTTTTACGCACCGGAACAAACCCTGCCTTTAATTTTTGCGCTAAAGCCCCGCCAAAAATAAATCCCCTTGCTTCAGCTGCAATTACTACATCAACCTTTTTATTTTTAAATTTCGCATACAAGAGATTGATTGCCGCGCTTAATGCATGGCGGTCATTAATCAAGGTGGTTATATCGCGGAAGAGAATTCCTGGCTTTGGAAAATCAGGGATATTGCGAATATATTTTTTAAGATTAAGATTCCTCATTATCCTGCCTCCTGGTTATTTATCCGCGCACTGTTTGAAAAAAAATCCCATAACTTTTTAGAATAGAGATACGATCATTCTGTTTTTTTATCCTGCAGGCGCGCGAATTTTTTCAACCTCCTTAATGCCTGGTCCTCAATTTGGCGCACCCGTTCCCTGGATACGCAGATTTTTTTCGCAACCTCAGCCAAAGTATGTGTTTTACCGTCCAATAAACCAAAGCGCATATCCAAAACCTGCCTTTCCCGCGCTGACATCAATTCCATAAGATCTTCCACATTCTCCCTAATCATGCTGCGGCTAATGCCTGCGTCAGGTGATTTTGCGTCCAGGTCCTCAATAAGATCAGCAACCTGAGTTTGGCCGTCTTGACCTACCGGGGCGTCCAAGGAAGAAGTCTGCATTGTTAACCAACTCAATACCTGCTCAGTGCGAACCTTTGACAAACGCATCTTCTTTGCAATCTCTTCATTGGTTGGGGGATGGTTTAGTTTTTGCGATAACCGCGCGCTTGTTTTTTTCCACTTAATAAACAGTTCATTCAAGTATGCCGGGGCGCGAATCATTTTAACCTGCTCGGCAATAGCGCGAGTAACACTTTGCTTTATCCACCAGGCAGCATAAGTTGAAAAGCGAAATCCCTTATGGGGATTAAATCGATCCACTGCCTTCATCAAACCGATATTTCCCTCTTCGATTAAATCCATCAAGGGCAGGCCAAAATGGATATACCGCTTAACAATATTAACTACCAGGCGAAGGTTCGCATTAATCATATCCCGGCGCGCCTTCTGATCGCCCTTTTTAACCTTACGGGCTAACACTACCTCTTCCTTTGCGCTTAAAAGCGGTGTTCGTTGTATTTCTTTCAGGTATGATTTTATTGTATCCAATCTCTCCTCGCTTGTTAGCTGATGATTAAGCTATTTATTGTTTAATGCTGCCTGCGCCGCGGATAAACGCGCAATCGGAATTCTAAACGGCGAACAGCTTACATAATTCATTTTTGCTCTATGGCAGAATCCAATTGAACGCGGATCCCCTCCGTGTTCACCGCAGATTCCAACCTTTAAACCCAGGCGCTCTTTTCTCCCTTGCTTAATCCCCATTGAAATAAGCTGCCCGATACCTGCCTGGTCAATAGTTTGAAACGGATCATCGCAGAGAATCCCCTTCTTTATATAATCGGGAAGAAAAGCGCCTGTATCATCGCGCGAAAAACCAAACCCCATCTGGGTTAAATCATTGGTTCCAAAGGAAAAGAATTCCGCTACCTTTGCTAACCGGTCAGCCAAAAGGGCTGCGCGCGGTATTTCAATCATTGTACCAAAGGAATGCGGAATCCGTTTAAGTTTATATTTCGCTAAGACCTCCTGATAAACCCTCTTTGCCACTGCAAACTGATTCTCCAGCTCTTTGATGTCACCGACTACGGGAATCATTATTTCCGGATTCGCCTTTCGCCCTTGCTTGATTAACTCTGCTGCCGCCTCTAGAATAGCGCGGATTTGCATCTCGCTTATTTCAGGATAGGTAATCCCTAGGCGTACCCCGCGATGCCCCATCATCGGATTAGATTCATGCAGGCTGTCTGCCCTGCGATTAAAGCTCTCAATATCAATATTTAAACTCTTTGCTAACTCTATCCTCTGTTGGGGATTTTTAGGAACAAATTCATGCAAAGGAGGATCAAGTAATCTTATGGTTACCGGCAATCCTTCCATAACCGCTAAGGTTTTCTTGATATCTTCTTTTACATAAGGGAAAAGCTCCTCCAAAGCCTTGCGCCGCTGTGAAAGATCGCTAGAAATAATCATCTTACGAAGATAAAATAACGGCTTTTCTGAGCCCTTGCCGTAAAACATATGTTCAGTACGAAACAAACCAATGCCTTCTGCCCCAAATGCCCGTGCGCGCTGTGCATCTTCAGGCGTATCTGCATTAGTGCGAATCTTGAGCGTACGCACGCGGTCACAAAGTTTAAGAAATTCATTAAGAGCCTTGTTTTCCTGTGAATTCGCTATCATCGGCAGCTGCCCTTGATAAACCAAACCCTTGCTGCCATTAAGGGTAATTATATCGCCTTCATTAAGGGTTTTTTCTCCTACGATTAATTTTCTGTTTGCGTAATCAATATCCAAACCACCGCATCCGACAATACAGCATTTACCCCATCCGCGCGCAACCAAGGCAGCATGAGAAGTCATCCCGCCGCGTGCGGTAAGAATAGCAACCGCAGCCTGCATGCCTTCGACATCTTCAGGATTAGTTTCCTCGCGCACGAGGACTACGATTTTTCCCTGCTTTGCCCATTTTACGGCATCCGAAGCAGAAAATACTATTTGCCCTGAAGCCGCCCCCGGCCCAGCAGGTAATCCTTTGGCTAACGGCTTCTGCCGCCTTTCCTGCTCCGGGTCAATAATCGGATGCAATAACTCATCCAGTTGTGCCGGGGTTACTCGCTTTACTGCCTCCTCAACCGGGATTAGCTTATTCCTAAACATCTCATATGCCATGCGCACAGCTGCCGGGCCATTACGTTTTCCTGCGCGTGTCTGAAGCATAAATAAGTGCCCGTTCTCAATGGTAAATTCAATATCCTGCATATCGCGATAATGCTTTTCAAGACGGCTGCGAATACTTACAAGTTTATTGTAAATTTCAGGCATCTCGGCCTCTAATGTTTTTAAATCTTTGTTGTGCTCGCTCTGAGAATAGCGATTTATCGGCGCCGGTGTACGTATCCCGGCAACCACATCTTCGCCTTGGGCATTAATCAGGTATTCACCATAAAAGTTATTCTCCCCGTTTCCCGGATTGCGGGTAAAACCAACGCCGGTAGCAGAATTCGACCCGAGGTTGCCAAAAACCATAGTCTGCACATTTACTGCTGTTCCCCACTGACCAGGAATGCCTTCAATTTGGCGGTAAGAAATTGCCCGCTTGCCATTCCAGGAAGCAAACACTGCCCCGATTGCCCCCCACAGCTGAAAATTAGGGTCATCAGGAAAATTCTTTCCTAATACATCCTTTACCCTTTGCTTAAATAAATCACAAAGTTTCTTTAAATCATTTGCCTGCAGCTCAACATCTGATTCTATGCCCTTTTGCTTTTTTACCTGCGACATTATCTTTTCTAATTGCTTGCGAATACCGCTCTCTTCTCCTTTAGGCTCAATACCTGCTGCCTTTTCCATTACAACATCTGAATACATCATAATCAGGCGCCGGTAAGCATCATAAACAAATCTTTGATTACCATTAGTTTGTTTTATCAAACCGGGAATCGTCTTAGTAGTTAATCCGACATTAAGCACGGTTTCCATCATCCCGGGCATTGATTTCCTCGCCCCAGAACGCACTGAAACCAAAAGGGGATTATTTGAATCCCCGAATTTTTTATCCATCAACTTCTCAACCTTTTTCATTACCTGTTGCACCTGTGTTTTTAAATCCTCGGGATAGCGCCTTTTATTTGCATAATAATAGGTACAAAGTTCGGTTGTAATCGTAAATCCGGGAGGAACCGGTAAGCGTAAATCCTTGTGCCCTGCCATCTCGGCTAAATTTGCACCCTTACCGCCTAAAAGCTCCTTCATCTTGCCGTTCCCATCTGCTTTTCCTCCCCCAAAAAAATAAACGTATTTCTTTGCCATTACTTCTTGCTCCTTTCGTGTTTTTTCACTGCCGGATTACCCCGGCAATAATCACGGTTTTAGGTAACTATGCTAACCTTTCTATCAGGTATTCTTTCACATTCTCGATACTAACCCGCTCCTGCTGCATTGTATCCCTTTCCCGAATCGTTATTTTTTTATCCTCCAAAGACTGAATATCAACCGTCAAACAATACGGGGTGCCGACTTCATCCTGGCGCCGGTAAAGCTTTCCGATTGCTGCCGTATCATCGTATATACAAAAAAATCTCTCCTTTAAATCATGGCATATCTTCCTGGCAAGCTCAACAATCTCGCTTCGATTACGCAGTAAAGGAAAAACCGCTGCCTTAACCGGGGCCAAATTCTTATCCAGGCCTAAAACTACGCGCTTTCTTTCCTTCACCTCTTCTTCGCGAAATGCATCAACCAAAAATGCCAGGACACTGCGGTCTACGCCCCCGGAAGGCTCGATAATATAAGGATAAAACCTCTGTTTTGACTGATTATCAAAATAGGTTAAATCCCTGCCGGAAAATTTTGCATGCTGTTTTAAATCAAAGTCAGTGCGGTTTGCAATACCCTCTAATTCTGACCAGCCAAAAGGAAAACTGTATTCTATATCCGTGCAAGCCTTGGCATAATGCGCTAACTCATCCTTGGCATGCGGGCGTTTACGCAGATGCTCTTTCTTTATTCCCAGGTTTAAATACCAGTTAAACCGTGCTTCAATCCATTCTTCCAGTTTTTTGTCCGCATCCTTAGCCGGCACAAAATACTCTATTTCCATCTGCTCAAATTCCCGGGTCCGGAAAGTAAAATTCCCAGGGGTAATTTCATTTCGAAACGCCTTGCCAATCTGCGCTATTCCAAAGGGGAGTTTTGGATGACAGCTGTCTAAAATATTTGAAAAATTCACAAACATGCCCTGCGCTGTTTCCGGGCGCAGATAAGCCTCTCTCCCTTGGGTCTCTAAAGCACCGAGTGTTGTTTTAAGCATAAGGTTAAATTCCCTTGCATCAGTTAAGCCAACCCCGTCATGACCGCATTCAGGGCACAAATTAGGTTTTTCCGAATTCCAGCGCGGGTCATCTAATCTTATTCTCTTCTTACAAACCCGGCAATCCTTGAATTTATCAATAAAGTTCGTTAAATGCCCTGATGCCTTCCAAACCTCGGGATTCATCAGGATTGCCGCATCCATCCCATAAACATCATCCCGGGAATAAACCGATGCCTTCCACCAGGCTTGTTTTATATTATTTTTAAGCTCTATACCATAAGGCCCGTAATCCCAGGTATTACTTAATCCCCCGTAAATATCAGAACCGGGGAATATAAAGCCCCGCCGCTTACAAAGCG
>JBDRHJ010000124.1:0-4411 GCA_043816835.1 Candidatus Omnitrophota bacterium | reverse complement strand
GAAGGTTCAGAGGGAAGCGGTAAGAGTACGCAGGCCAGGCTTCTGGCACAATATTTAAAATCCAAGGGTTATAAAGTTATATTTTTGCGTGAACCAGGCGGGACAAGGCTTAGCGAGAATATAAGGAAGATTCTTCTTGATAAGGCTAATAAAGAAATCTGTTCTTTATCCGAGATGCTGCTTTATATGGCAGCCCGCGCACAGTTGATTCAGGAAGTAATAAAACCGGCCAAGGACAAAGGATGTTTTGTTATTTGCGACCGGTTCCTTGATTCAACTATTGCTTATCAGGGTTATGGCCTGGGGATGGATTTGCGATTAATCGAATATTTAGGAAATTTTCTTACCTCCAAGATAAAACCGGATTTAACAATCTTTTTGGATTTAGGGGTTAAAAAAGGGCTCGGCGCCTGCGGTAAAATATTAGACCGTATTGAATTAAGGCCGCTTGCTTATCATCAGCGAGTCCGCCGGGGTTATCTTAAATTAGCTGCCAAGCATCCTAATCGGATAAAGGTAATCAGGCCTGATCAGGATAAAAAAATTACCCAGCTTAAGATCCGCAAGATTATCGAGAGAGAGCTCAAAAGCGCGTGAACTATTTTTTGAAAATTACAGATTATGGTTTATAGCCAGAATTTAACTGATTGTAGTTTATCGACAGAAGCAAAAGCCCGGCAATTGCTTAAAAATGCATGGGAAAATAAACGGCTGGCTTCTACTTATCTTTTTTTCGGGCCGCCGGGATCCGGAAAGCTCTTGTTAGCGCGCGCCCTCAGCAAAACGGTTAATTGCCAGGCAGAGTCATTCCCGCCGTGTTTAACCTGCCCCTCTTGCCGGAAGATCGAAGGCAACAATCATCCTGATGTGCACTATCTTCAAAAAATAAAATCTAATTTTATCAAGATTGAACAAATACAGGAAATGCACAGAGAGATTTCCCTGCGTCCGTTTGAGGGAAAGTATAAAGTTTTTATTATCCTTGATGCCCAGGATCTTACTGCCGAGGCAGCCAATTGTTTATTAAAGATAACCGAGGAGCCGCCAAAGGGTTCTTTGTTAATACTGATTGCTTCTGATTTACGCCGCATATTTGCGACAATTATTTCGCGCTGCCAGAAAGTAAGGTTTTCTTCGTTAGGGCGGCAGGAGGCAAAGGTTATTCTTAACCGCGATTACCGCCTGGATGAAAGATTAAGCCACTATCTTGCATTTGCCTTTGAGGGGAGGCTGGGGGAGGCCCTAAAATTCAAGGATAGCGATATGATCAGCGAGAAAAACCAGGTAATCAGGTATTTTCTCTTAGAGCATTTCGATCAAAAAGAAGCAGTAGATAAATATGATTCAAAGGGCAGGGATGAGCTTATTTGGATATTAAAGGTTTTAATCAGTTGTATTCGCGATATATACTTGCTTAAAGTAGGGCAAGGGAGGGAGGAATTGGTCAATCAAGATATAAAAGACGAGCTTTGGGGCCTTTCGCAAAAATTTAGTTTCATTGATTTAGACCGGATGTCCTGGCAGTTGTCGAGCTGGATCGAAAATGTTAAACAAAATATAAACCCAAAATTATTGATTGATAATTTACGATTATTATGGAAAAAATAATTGAAGTAAAGATTAGGGAGTATGGGCCGGTTAGTTACGCTAAGGTTGATTCCGATGAACTTAAAATCGGAGATTATCTTATCCTGGAACAGGACCGCGGTTTGGATTATGCTCGTATCGTAGCGGTAATAAATTGTTCGCGCAAGATACCGGAGGGGAGGCTTATAAAAAAGACTGTCCGCCGGGCAACCGAGGCAGATTTAAAGCAGATTGAACAGAATCGAAAAAAAGCAAAAGAGGCATTAAATACCTGCACAGGCAAGATTCAGTCTCATAAGCTGGCAATGAAGTTGGTCGGCTCGGAGTTTTCTTTTGACGCAAGCAAGATAATCTTTTATTTTACTGCCGAGGGCAGGGTAGACTTTCGCAGCCTGGTGAAGGATTTAGCAAAGATTTTTAAGGTGCGCATTGAATTAAAGCAAATTGGGGTTAGGGATGAAGCAAAGCTTTTTGGGGGTATTGGCCCCTGTGGGAGGAGTCTTTGCTGCGCTACCTTTCTTAAAAACTTTGAGCCGGTAAGCATAAAGATGGCCAAGGAAGAAGGCCTGCCGCTTAATCCTCCCAAGATTTCGGGAATTTGCGGAAGGTTGATGTGTTGCCTTAGTTATGAATACGATACTTATAAACAACTTTTACGCGGTTTACCACGTCAAGGAGAACGCGTGCATACGCCGCAAGGCAAAGGCAAGGTAGTTTCGGTTAATATTTTTAAACAAACAGTTCTCGTAGACCTCGAAGATGGTAAGCAGGTTACGGTAAGCTATAAGCATAAGGGATAATCGATAGCCAGATATGCCGGATAAATTCTATATAACCACTCCGCTATATTACGTAAATGCCACTCCTCATATTGGGCATTCTTACACTAATATTGCTGCCGATTGCTTAGCGCGGTATATGCGCCGCATTTTAGGCGATCAGAATGTCTGGTTTCTTACCGGGACCGATGAGCACGGACAGAAGATAGAGAAGGCAGCCAAGGCAGCAAACTTAAGCCCCCCTGAATTTACCGACAAGATGGTTTCGCAGTTTAAAGGGCTCTGGAAGGGGTTGAATATTTCCCATAATGATTTTATCCGCACTACCGAACAAAGGCATGTTGTTACCGTAGAGAGGGTATTGGATATACTCTATAAAAAAGGGGATATCTATTTAGCAAAATACGATGGATGGTATTGCACGCCTTGTGAGACGTTTTGGCAGGAAACAGAAATCATCGAAGCGATTGCCCCTAAGCCAATCTGTCCTGATTGCCGAGAGCCCTTAGACAATATTCAAGAGCAAAATTACTTTTTCCGGCTTTCTAAATATCAGGATTGGCTGATTAACTACATTAAAGAGCACAAGGATTTTGTCAGGCCGCTTTCACGCTATAATGAGGTTGTTAGTTTTTTAACTACCCAGGATTTGTCTGATTTATGCATCTCGCGCCCAAAGGAACGCTTGGAATGGGGGATAAGCCTTCCCTTTAGTTCAGGGTACGTTGTCTATGTCTGGTTTGATGCGTTGATAAATTATATTAGCGCAGTCGGGTCATTTGACAAAGAAGGTAATTACAATTCGCGATGGTGGCCGGCAGATTTACACTTAATCGGCAAGGATATCTTAAGGCAGCATGCAATATATTGGCCGATTATGCTCGAGGCTTTAAATATCGGGCTTCCCAAAACAATATTTGCCCATGGTTGGTGGTTAATTAACCAGGGTAAAATGTCTAAATCGCGCGGGAATGTTATTGCCCCGCAAGATATGGTCAGCAAGTTTGGCATAGATGTCTATCGGTATTTTCTGCTGCGCGATGTTCCTTTTGGCCAGGATGGCAATTTTTCAGAAGAGGCAATAACCAGGAGGCTAAATAGCGATTTGGCAAATGATTTAGGTAACCTTGTCTATAGGGTGCTGACTATGATTGAGAAATATTTCCAGGGCAGCATCCCCAAGGGTGCGGCCATAAAAACCAAACCCGCAAAGGCAATAGAAGCCAAGATTGCCGGGCTTGATAATGCGCTTACCGGCAGCCCCGGATTAGCAGGGCCTGATTTTAATTTTGGGATAGCCTTGGAGAAAATTTGGGAATTAATAAATATAGCCAATAAGTATATCGAGGATACAAAGCCATGGAATTTAGCAAAGCAAGAGAAATTAGAGGAGCTAAAGGAATTTATCTTTTTACTGGTTAAGGTGATAGAAAAAGTTGCATATGTTATATCGCCCTTTATGCCTGATACCGCAGAGTCGATATCCCGGCAATTAGGCAAAGATAAGATTGAAAAAGGCAAGCCATTGTTTCCCCGGATCGATAGTTCAAAATCCAATATCTAATTTAGAGACATATAATAATCGATGCCGATCTTTATTGATACCCACTGTCATTTAGATTTTCCTGAATTTGAGCCTGACCGGATAGAGGTAATTAGAAGGGCAAGACAGCACGAGATAGGCGGTATCATAAATATTGGCTCAAGCCTGTGCAGTTCTCAGGCAGGGGTAGATTTAGCCCGGCAATATGATTTTATTTTCGCCAGTGTCGGGATTCATCCCCATGATGCGGATACGGCGGATAACCAGGCAATAAAGCGCATCGAACAATTATCCAGCCAGGCGAAGGTCGTTGCAATCGGCGAAATCGGGCTTGATTATTACCGGGGCCGGTCTAAGGTTACTAATCAAAAAAAACTTTTCCTAACCCTTCTCGAATTAGCAAAAATCCGCTCTTTACCCGTAATAATCCATTGCCGGGAGGCACTCGAAGACACATTAAAGATATTAAAGGATAAAAATGTGACTTGCGGCGTCCTGCATT
>JBDRHJ010000123.1:0-17576 GCA_043816835.1 Candidatus Omnitrophota bacterium | reverse complement strand
AAGGCGAAGCCGCCGCCACCCTGTCCTCTCCAATAAAAGCAGTAATAATAATTACCGGTGTCTCCTTGTCAAACTCCCTTAACCTTTTAAGTGTTTCTATCCCGTCTATCCCGGGCATATTCACATCAAGCAGTATTAAATTGGGATTAAATCCCTTTGCGGCCTCCAATGCGGTGAGCCCGTCATTTGCTGTTTTAACCTCATAGTCCCTGGACTTAAGCCAGTATTCCATGGTAGCAATAAACAATTTATCGTCATCAACAACCAATATTTTTTTTCTTACTGTGTTATCCATATTTTGACCTCCGTTTTGCCTGTTGCTTTTACCCTTTTAAGAAAATTCGCTTCGCTGATAAATTTTAATACTGATACACACAGATGCAGATTCTTATCTGTGTTCATCCAAAAAACCTTATCTTTTCCAGGAAATCTGTGTGAACCCCGTTAGAGAATTCTCTCTAACGGTTATCTAAATCTTCCCCACCATCGACTTCATCGGTGACTTTCTCTAACGGGGTGAATCTGTGTTTTTATACTTTCCTACACCATGAAAAAGAAAAGTAAAAAGGCTCACCCTTCAACTGAAGAGTGAGCCTTTTTACTAATATTACAAAACCAGTGAAAAAGAATACATCGATGTATTGTAATCAAAAAACGCGTTTATCTATTTCTTTTTCTTCTTCGCTACCTTTTTCTTTGCTGCTTTCTTCTTTACCATCCTTTTTCACCCCCCTTCTTTATTAATCTATATATTAATTCTAACCTAAAAAAAATATTTTTCAAGTAAATTTTAAAAAATTTTAAATTAACGCTAAACATTTACGATTAGATAAATTCTTTACATTTTAAACGTTAATTCGAAATATCCCGCAGCGTTTACAAAGATTTAATTTATAACAAGCATAAACTTCCTCTTCCGGATGTTCCTTGCCTTTATTTTTACTCGCCCTGATTAATTGCTGTATCTTAACCTTAATATTTTTATTGATTTCATCGCCGGTAAATTCAATATCCGGCGCCGCATAAAGCTTAACTTGCAATCGTTAACGATCATGGGGGTGCGGTAATTTTTTTGAGCAAAAATCACAAAACTATTTAATTCTCTCCCCTATTCCCCTTAACGGACAAACGCGGCAATTAGGTTTGGGTTTACAGATTTCTTTTCCCAAGCGGACGATTAACGCATGATACTGATTAAATAATTTAACTTCATTTTTTAAATTATCCATAAAATAATTTTGGATTTCATTGTAAGAATTATCATTTCTCACCAAATTATGCCGGCTTAATATTCGCCGCGTATACGCATCAACTACAAAGATCGGTTTATTGCCGGCATATAATAAAATCGAATCGGCTGTTTCCGGGCCTATCCCGTTAATTCCCAGGAGTTGGCTGCGCAGGGCTAAATCCTTAAGAAACATCCGCTTAATGCTGCCCTGATAATTATCGAATAAAAAATGAATGAAGTTCTTAATCTTTTTTGCTTTCTGATTATAATAACCTGCCGGACGGATAATCCCCGCTAAACGCTTAAGGGGAATCTTTTTTATCGCTTGCGGGGTTAAGAGCTTATATTTTTTTAAATTTCTAATTGCCTTTTCTACGTTTATCCAGGCAGTACTTTGCGTCAGGATCGCCCCGATAATAACCTCGAATGAAGTATCTGCCGGCCACCAATGCTGCGGACCGAAAGCATCTTCTAATCTTTGGTAAACCTGGTTTAAAATTTCCTTTGGGGGGATTTTTTGCATGATTCATACCTCATTTAACCTTGATCTTAATTGTCCGCAAGCAGCCATAATATCTGACCCGCGCGAACGCCTGATTTCAGCCGGAATGCCGGCCTTTAGAAAAACATCCCGAAATAAAAGTGTTTCCAATTTATTTGGCGGAGAAAACCCGGATTTATTTGCGCTTAGCGAAATAAGATTAATTTTGGCATCTAATCGATTAAAGAGCTTTACTAATTTCTTTGCCTGTTTTAAATCAGAGTTTACATCCTTGACTAAAACATATTCAAAGGTAATTTGCCGCTTTGTCTTTTTAAAATATGCGCGGCAGGTTTTAAATAATTCTTCCAAGGGGTATTTTTTATTTATCGGCACAAGGAAGGAGCGTGTCTGATTATCCGCCGCATGCAAAGATATTGATAGTTCAATTTGTAAATTTTCTTCCGACAATCTTAAGATACCCGGGATCAAACCACAGGTTGAAATAGTTATCTTCCTTGCCCCGATATTAAAACTATCGGCTGAATTTAATATGCGTATGGCTTTAAAAACATTATCGTAATTATCGAGCGGTTCCCCCACCCCCATAAACACAATATTATTAATCCGCCGAACAGCTGCATTCCTTAAATGAATTAACTGCTCAATAATCTCCGCGGTTTCTAAGTTTCTCTGCCATCCATGCGCACCGCTGGCGCAGAATCGACAGGCAAACCTGCAGCCAACCTGGGTAGAAAGACAAGCTGTCAGGCGCCTTGTTGTCGGGATTAATACCGATTCGACCGTTTGCCGGCCACTAAGCGCAAAAAGGAACTTTTCTGTTTGATCCGAAGAAACCTGCCTTTCGATTAATTGAAGGCCTAAAACATTAAAATTTCTTTTTAAAAAAACGTGCAGGGGTTTGGATAAATTCGTCATTTGCTGAAAATCAAATATTGCCTGCTTATAAATCCAGGAAAAAATCTGCCGGCCGGCATAACGGGCAAAGCCGTGCTTTTCTAAAAAAGATTCAAAATCCTTAAGGTTAAAATTTAAAATTGCCTGCATCTTTACCCCGTTAGAGAAAGCCGCCGATTTTAATCGGCGGTCATTATCTCTGATAAAGCCGACGGTGGTTTAAGGCCACCGTCGGTGCAAACCGTTAGAGAACAAAGTTCTCTAACGGGGTTTACTCTAATTTATTCTCTTCAAGATAAGGTTTAATTACCTTATATATTCTTTCGGCAATAATTTTGTAGCCCTCGGCATTAGGATGGATATGATCACTCCTAAGAGATGGATTATTAATTATCCCCTCCAACAAATTGGGGATAAAGATTGCCTGCATCTGTCTGGCTAATTTTTTATATCCCTTGCGGTACCCCCCCATAATCATGCCGCTGCTTATATCAACGATTGCCACCATTGCCCCTTTTGCCTGAATCTTCTCAGTCATTATTTGAATATTATCAATTGCCTGGGAGAGGGAAAGCTTCCTTAAAAAATCATTGCCCCCGAATTCAATAATTACAACTCGCGGCTGATAAATCAATACATCCCGTTCCAGGCGCCTTAGGCCATCGGAAGAACTGTCCCCACTTTTACCAGCATTAATAATCGGATACCCCAGCAATTTCGAAAGAAGACCAGGATAACTCTCATCCTTCGAAGCGCCTGAACCGGCGGTAATACTATTGCCAAAACAGATAATATCCTCGCCGCGAGAATGAATATTTTTAATTTCGTATTTCGTGCAGCCTAAAAAACTAAAAAGGAAAAAAAAGAATACAATTAACCCGAATAGCCTGTTTAACCTATAACTTGCCTTCCTTACGGTTTGATTGTGCTGCGGCGGGATATACTGAATAATCATTCCTTTTGAGCTTGATTTAGAGATACCTTCTTAAGGTATGCCTTAATATCGAGCATCTACAAATTACAAATAAGAACCATTCGCAAAAACGGTTCTTATTTAACCATCCACGAACTTTCCGATATTACGGAATTTATTGTAGCGGGCTTTTAATAAGTCTGCTTTGGGTAGGACAAGTAATTCCCTGAGGTGTTTCTGAATAACGGTTTTTAAAGTCACGCTCATCTTTTCAGGATCGTGATGTGCCCCTCCTAACGGCTCAGGAATTATCTCATCGATAATCCCGAATCTTAATAAATCATTGGCGGTTAGCTTTAATACCTCCGCTGCCTCAGGCGCCTTGACCCCGCTTTTCCAGAGAATAGCTGCGCACCCTTCGGGAGAAATAACCGAATAATATGCATTTTCTAAGACACATATTCGATCGGCAACACCAACCCCTAAAGCACCGCCGCTGCCGCCTTCTCCGATTACAACTGCCACAATCGGAACTGCAATACTAACCATCTCGCGTAAATTTAATGCAATACTCTGAGCCTGGCCGCGCTCTTCTGCGCCGATACCGGGATAAGCACCTGGGGTATCAATAAAGATAACAATTGGTAGATCAAATTTCTCGGCCAATCTCATTAATCTGCGTGCCTTACGGTACCCTTCAGGATGCGCACAACCGAAGTTGCGCATAAGATTCTCCTTAGTATCCCTGCCCTTCTGGTGGCCAAGAACCAGAAGCTTCTGCTGCCCTAAAAAAGCAAACCCCCCGATAATTGCCTTATCATCGGCAAAACTGCGGTCGCCGCGCAACTCAATAAAGTTAGCCATAAGCATTTGGATATAATCCATGCTATAAGGCCGGCTGGGATGGCGCGCAATCTGCACCCTTTGCCAGGCAGTAAGATTGGTGTAGATTTCTGTCCTAAGATGAAACAATTTATCTTCCAGGCGCTTTATCTCTGAAGATATATCAATCTTCTTATTGGAAGTAAAATTCTTTAACTCCTCAATCTTGCTTTCCAGCTCGGTTATCGGTTTTTCAAAATCCAAACCATTCATATTATTAGCCCTTTATAAAAAATCCGCCCTGAACAATTGCAGTTCTTAATCAACAATAGTTACTTCCGTACCGGCGGGTATAATCGCGTAGAGTTCCTCAACATCGGATTTAGACATGCGCACACACCCTTGAGTTATCTGCTGCCCCAGGGTCTCAGGCTCTATTGTTCCGTGAATACCATAACCATCCAAGTCAAAGCCCATCCAACGCGAGCCGAGAATATTATCAGGGCTTTCCGCAGGAACAATTGCCCCTGCCTTATACCAGGGCGGGTCAATTAACCTATTAACAATCTTAAACGTGCCTATCGGCGTAGAATTATTAAGGCCGGTAGCAACAACATATATCTTAACCACTTCATCACTGGACTTCAGGATTAGGCTATTTTGTGATTTATCAACCACAATATTAAAAGGTTTTGTCCAGGCCTTTAATTTCTTCCCGGTTATAATCACGTCGGTTGATAGATTATTGCTTATTTTCAATAATTCTATGGTCGTGCCAAATTTTTTAGCAATCTTATCTAAGCTATCCCCGGACTTTATTTCATAAACAGTACTTCCCGGAATAGCCATAGGAGAAAACAAAAGCTTAATATTCAGATCCCAAGCCTTATCCTGCCATTTGCCGATCTGGGGAGAATTAGGAAATTCGGCAATAAGCCTTTTGTATAGAGCTTTTACTTCGAGTAAGTTCCCCTTGGATTCCTGGCCCTCTATTTGATTTAGTAATGCTGTTAACGTAGCGCCTTCATCCTGAGATTCTTCTTCTCTAGGTAGATT
Organism: Candidatus Omnitrophota bacterium; assembly: GCA_043816835.1. Classification (GTDB taxonomy): domain Bacteria; phylum Omnitrophota; class Gorgyraeia; order Gygaellales; family JAHJCI01; genus JBDRHJ01. The sequence continues at coordinate 12,155 of JBDRHJ010000123.1, read as the reverse complement.
TTTCACCCTTACCCCGGAAAATCTCAAGGCAGCTAAAGACGCAATAATTATTACCCCAATAATAAATAATAGTCTTATCCTCATCGCTTCTCCTTCTTAATAAAAAATAACTGCAATCAGTATCCCTAAAACCATCCCCAGAAAAACCTCAACCGGCGTATGGCCTAACAATTCACGAAGTTCATTTTCTTTAATTTTCCCCTGCCAGTAAATATCATCCATCATTTTATTGAGGATTTGCGCCTGTTTACCGGCAGCCCGGCGCACATTTTGCGCATCGAACATAACTATGATAGCAAAAGCAGCTGCCAGCGCAAAAGCTACCTGGTCAAACCCGTGCCTTAAGCCGATGCTGGTAGCTAATGCAGAAGCACCCGCAGCATGAGAAGAAGGTATGCCTCCCGGGCCGACAAACCAGCGAAAATCAAATTTCCTCTGACGGACTATCCCTAGAGTCACCTTTATGGTTTGGGTTAAAGTCCAGGCAATTAAGGTTACGACAAGAATATGGTTATGCCCCAGCTGCCACAGGATTTCCTTCATTATTATCCCCTAATCCAACCGGCGTTATTTCTGCCGGTTATGTGCTTTTTATTATATTATTAGGGCGTCTAAATTGCAAGGTTTTTCCCGGGGATGCATCGTTAAAACACCTCGATAATACGGCTATTTTAACCATCCTTAACGGCAAAGGTCAAAAATCTTTTGCCCCTAGATTGTATTATTAATGCCTGCCCGGTAAATAGCCTTCCCCCCGAACTTTCCCCTGATTTTATCAACTGCTTTATGAAGTTTCTCGCTTTCCCTTTCAGTATCATCCTTAAAAAGGCTGTCGGGAAAACTCGCGGGAATTAAATTCAGTACCTTCACCCCAAGAAGGCGTATTCTTTTGCCTGAGCCTTTGAAATTAGCGTAAAGCATTTTAACTTCCCGGTAAATCACATTTACAAAATTAGTTGCTTTATATATGGTAACTGATCTCGTATAAGTGTGAAAACCTTCAAGCCGTATCTTTAAGCTAATTGTCTTAGCCTTTAACCCCTCCAAACGCAAACGATCGGAAACCTTTTCGCAAAGCGATAAAAGCGCGCTTTCTATTTTCTGCCTATCAGACGTATCCTCGTCAAAAGTAATTTCTTTGCTGATAGATTTTGCTTCATTGCTGGTTTCGATTGCCCTCTCATCGATGCCATTAGCTAACTTCCAAAAATAAAATCCATTCCTGCCAAAAATTGCGGTTAGTTCTTTTGCATCCTGCTTCGCCAGGTCGCCTATTGTCTTAATCCCCATAGCATTAAGAACTGTCTTTGTTTTTTTGCCTAACCCCCAGATCTTATCTACATCAAGGGGCGATAAAAAATCCAAAAGATTATCTTTGGTGATCTCTACCAATCCATCGGGCTTATTAAAATCAGAGGCGATCTTTGCTGCCATCTTTATAGGCGCCAGCCCGATAGAGACGGTTAATGCGGTTTCCTTTTTTATTTTGGATTTAATTAATCTGCATGTCTCTAAGGGGCTGCCAAAAATACGGTAACTATCGCTTATATCCAAAAATGCCTCGTCAATGCTTACGGATTCGATGTCCGGGGTAAAATCATAAAAAATTTCGTAAATACGTTCAGAAACTGCACTGTATTTTTCCATATCAACAGGTAAAAATACTGCTTGCGGGCATTGACGGTAAGCAATAGATATGGGCATCGCAGAATGAATACCGAAACTTCTTGCCTCATACGAACAGGTTGAAACAACGCCGCGCCCCCTGCCGCGCTTAGGGTCAGCGCCTATAACTACGGGTTTACCGAGCAGCAACCGATTATCCCGCTGTTCAATAGCCGCAAAAAAGGCATCCATATCTGCATGAACAATATATCGCTGTTTCTGCATAATTTAGAAGATAGCCTTAGGGTAGCTTGGATAAATTGTAAAACTAAAAAAGGAATGAACCGCGGATTATTCTATCTCTTCAAATTCAGCGTCCACAACATCCGTGTAATCAGGGGTATTTTTCTCGGTTCCCTGCGAATTTCTATTTATCGTGCTTCTTTTTTTATAATTTGCCGTTTGCTTCAGGAAAAAATGTATAAATACAAGTATCGCCTTAAAGAGAAAACGAAATAACAAATAAAAAAATAATAACCTCAATAAGAAATATATCATTTACGCCTATAAAATTAGCAAGAAAATCGCCTTCGCGATAACTTTCAGGTGATTTTCAGTGGTTAGTCCTTCGACTTCGCTCAGGACTAATGGTGAGCGTAGTCGAACCATTAGGAAAGTTTTACTTGTGCCCGCAAGGGTATACTTTCCTACACCATAAAAAATTTTCCGGGGTGGTAAATCCCGCTAGAAAGCAAAATCCATTTAGAGAATTTCCTTCTCTAAAGGGGTGAAGTTTTTTAACCGGCGGCATTTTTGCTGGCATTTTTAAAGATAAGTTTATTTGCTAAACCCCGTTAGAGAACTTCGCCTCATAACGGGACTGCATTCTCTAGCCCCGTTAGAAATTTTATTTCTAACCGGGCTAACATTTTACGCTGACGGTGGCTTTCTCTAACGGGGTAAATGATTAATCTTGTACATCAATATATTCCCAATTACTTAATTTTCCGCCTTTGTTAAAGAATAGATATATTTTTTCCCCGCCAAACCATTTAGCCTCGGCGCTTTTATATACCCACCTCTCGCCTTCTGCTTCAGAAAAAACTAAAATCGGCTCCCCAAATTTAATAACCGCAATATCCTTAGAAATTCCCTGCCCTGGATTACTGCTGTTAATATACGCCTTAACCTTCTGAAAATTAACTGTTTCCTGCTCTAAAACATTTTTTTTGTATTTATCGTTCTCGCCCAGTTTAATTAAGTTCTTTATGCCCCCCATTTTACCGCCTAATCCCAGACACCCTGGCATAATCATTGCGCTGATAACCAGAAGGGCCGTAAACCAAGCGAACCCGCTTGGCCTTGCGGCCTGTTTTAAATTTTGCGGTTTGCCTATTTCCATAATCTGCTAAATTTAATAGACATTGCTTTGTCCATTAAGGGCTTTCTTCCGGCTATAATTCTGAGGAATAAGCGGGGATAGTATAAGCTGATGGATAAACTGCTTTTAAAGGGGCCAAGGCAGAATAAAAATCGGATAGATTAACTCCTGAACCCGCTGGCCTTGCTGAATTCTTTTATCTTTTTAATAATACTCGCTGTCGCTGCGTTTCTTTTCTACGGAAATTTCGCCTAAGTTTATATCTTGTATCTCTGCTTTCTCGACTAAGTCAATATTATTCTGTATAGTCCCTACGTCCTGCCTCAATGCAATCACAGTCGAGGTATATTCGTCTTGCCAGTTTTGCATTTCATCTTCTAAATTTTCGATTTTAGATAAAATTTCCCTTCTTTCCGCGCTGCTTGAATCCGCCATTGCATTCAGGGTAATCTTAAACTCCTTTAAGCTTCCTTTTAAATCTGCAAATCTGCCTTTAATAAGCTGGTCCTGGCTATCAAGATACGCCAAATTCTTTTTATAGTCCCTATAAACAGAAAAGCCGGTAGAATAACCAATAACAATCAGAAAAAACATAATAATTACTAATATATCAATAAGTTTGGCTTTGTTCACCCTCCACCTCCTTTTCGCCTTTCTTTTAGGTGTCTTGTTCAATTCTTCATCCGTGGCCTATAAACAAATAATACTACGCCAGACAAGGGCTGTCAATATATTCTTAATGATCTAGAAAAGGGGATAAATATCCAACCTTTCGCTCAAGACTTTCTTGGATGTAGGCTAATTGTATGGTTTTGGTCGAAAGCGGATTAGGGGAAATAAAAAACGGGGGCAGCTGTTGAGCAATAACCTACAGCCATAAATTTTTATCAAGGCACCTGTATTGGACTGCCTCGCATATGTGTTCGGGTAAAATCTCTTCTGATTCATCCAGATCAGCGATTGTTCTGGATACCTTAAGGATTTTATGGTATGCCCTGGCTGAAATACCCAATTCTTCTACTGCTTCTTTTAGTAATTCCTTTATCTTAGCCGTAATCAAACAGAATCTTTTTATCTGCTTGTGATTCATCTGTGAATTAAAATAAATTCCCGTATCTTTAAATCTTGCCAGTTGCGTCTGCCTTACCCTATTCACCCTTTCCCTAATCTGCTCGGAGGATTCTGCCTCCTGCCTGCTAATCAGTTCTTTATATTTTAAGGCGGGAACTTCTATGTGTATATCTATCCTATCAAGCAAAGGCCCGGAAATCTTCGCCCGGTATCTCTGGATTTGAGCCGGGGTACAATGACAAACCTTTGGGGAGTCATAATATCCGCATGGGCAAGGATTCATTGTAGAACAAAATAAAAAACGTGAAAAGAAATTTATTGTCCGGTTAACCCTTGAAACAATAACATACCCGTCTTCTATCGGCTGCCTTAAAACCTCCAGGGCATCGCGATGGAATTCAGGCAGCTCATCAAGAAACAAAACCCCGTTATGAGCCAAACTTACTTCTCCCGGCCTTGGTATCGCTCCCCCTCCGACTAAGGCAATATCCGAAGCAGTGTGATGCACTGCCCGAAAAGGCCTGTTTGTTACCAGGGCCTGGTTTGGTTTAAGCAGCCCAGCTACACTATAAATTTTTGTTGTCTCGAGCATCTCTTCAAGGCTTAGTTTAGGCAATATGGTCGGAAATCTTTTGGCAAGCATTGTCTTGCCGGTTCCCGGGGGGCCGACCATTAGGACGTTGTGGTATCCGCTGGCAGCAATTTCCAATGCCCTCCTGGCAATTAATTGGCCTTTAACATCGGAAAAATTAACTTCGCAATTCGATACGTTCTTTAAAATCTGATCTAAGTCTACTTTATGCTTATCAATCGCGATATTCCCGCTTATAAATCCGACTAATTCAACCAGGTTTTCAACCGGATAAACCTCAATCTCTTTTACCACTGCTGCTTCGGCTGCATTCTCTTTTGCAATAATAAGCTTTTTCCTTTGCCCCATTCTCATTCCGAGTGCGACTGAAAGCACTCCTTTTACCGGCCGGATTTTACCGTTTAAGGCAAGCTCTCCGAGAACTATATACCCCTCTAGATTATTCGGATTTATTTGCTGGGTAGCGGCAAGTAACCCTAAAGCAATAGGCAAATCAAAAGCAGGGCCTTCTTTCTTTATATCCGCGGGGGCAAGGTTTATCGTAACCCTGCCCGGGGGATAGCGGTAACACGAATTCTTTATTGCTGATTTTACCCTTTCCTTGCTTTCCCGGATTGCCGCATCAGGTAACCCCACTACCGCCACCGCAGGCAAACCCTCAGAAACATCCACCTCGATTTCAACTAAATATGGTTCAATACCCAATACAGAAACAGAAAATACCTTTGCGAGCATTCTTGCCTCCCTTTTATAACTTTAGACTTTTGCCCTAATTACAATAGACGTAAGAGGGGGCGAAATCTCACATAAAAAGTTTAATTATTTTTTGGGATTACAGCGAAATCTCACAGGGACTTTTGGGGGGATTTTGAGATGCAGAAAGATTTCTTCGGATGGATGGTCATTCTTTTGTGTTTAACCAATAAACATAATTCTTTTGCATAAGGCGCTATTTTTCCATCTTCATAAGGGAATTCTTTGCAATAGGTTGGCTTTAGATTATAGTCAACCTTGTGAATAGAGCATAATCCATCAGCAGTAAGAAAGGAACAAGGATTATTCTCGTAACTTGTATCAACTTTATATCCAGAAGGAAACTTCTTATCTTTCTTTAAATTATAAAACCCTCCGCATAACCTAAGAGACGAAATGTTTCTGGCCTCCTTTAAATCTACCCATACTCCCTCTTTACAACAATGCTCTTTCTGTGGGCATTCCAAACAATTAATTTTCTTCATTTTTCCTTTTAATCTAATAAGAATTACCTAGAAACGGTCCCAAATTTATATTTAATTATACCACCATAATCTCAAAATTGTAAAGGATTTAAACTGACGAAAAAGGTGGCGAAATTTCACATAAAAAGTTGGGTTATTTTGGGGAATGAATTTATTTTGCCGTAGAAATACCCCCTTAACTTGCATCCTTAAAAAATCTATCTTTTTTTTGATTTTATGGTAAAATTACTATATGAGCGGATCTTCATTAAAAGCATATATTAAAACCATATTATTCAGAAAGCGCTCAGCGATAGATTTATTATTCCCCCTCTACGTAATCACCTTGATTATCCTGCCGATATTCGCAATCACTAACATTATAACTTTTAAAGCCTTTAGTATTGCGATCGGAGCAATTTTTGCTGCTGTGGTTATTGCTTATGTAATATATTCTTCGATTATCGATTACAATTTTTATAAAAAATACGAATATAATAAAGACAAAATTCCTGAAAGCTTTCAAAAGATTCGGCCTAACGTAGACTTTGAGACCTATCAATTCTTAAGACAAATAGACGAGAGAATAAAGGCCATTGAGCAATATGCCCCTATCCGCTTCGGCATATATGCTTTCTTTCTTAGCATCATTATTACTATCGCAGTATCCGTAATATTGAGATAAGAATCCCTTTCCCGCCATTAAATCCCATATAAATTTACGGTTTTATTGACTTAAAGTATATTCTATGATTAAATAAGTTTGTGAAACATATAATAAAAATCATTTTTTATATCCTTTTTCTTGCTATCATTTTCCTGTTTGTAAAGGTATCCCCTGATATCCTTCTGCCTACAACCCTAATCTGCACCGTCCTTATCCTGGGAATATTCTGCCTAACCGCAAAGGCCGAAGTAGGCTCGCTTAAATCAGAAGTTGCGACCCTTCAATCTCAAGTCAGTTCTCTCGAGAAAGAAAACGCGGAACTCCAAAAAGTAATTCAAACCCTTATAAAATAGGCATTGAAATATACTGATTTTCATTATTGCCTCACTAAAAATCTGCGATTAATTTATTTTCTCTGTCCTGCATAAAACACCCTATCACCTAATAAAGCAAACCTGCTTCTTTTAGGACTAAAGGCTAATTGTATGATTTTGGCCGAAAGCATATAATTAGCCTATACAGATTAGGCTAAAGTTATTCGCAGCAAAAAAACAGGGGACACCCCTGCCTGCCGGCAGGCAGGCTTCCATTCAACAGAAAGCCGCCGAAACACATTGTTTCGGCATTAGTGCCATCTTCCATTAATGGAAGATGGCACTTTATGTCCCTTGTATAGCTCAAGGCATGTCCCTGAAGATTAATTAGAGAGATGTACTACAATAAAAGGCGGGATAATTAAGCGGGGTTGGATAAGGCTTTGCTTACCATTTCTAATAATTCTTCCGGCGTAGCCGGCTTTGCAAGCACATAATGCCTGCCGGTTCTGCTCTCTACGCTTTCTTCTTCCTGCCTGGAAAGTATGCCGGTTAAGAATATTATAGGAATGTTGGTGGTGGTATTATTCCCGACAAGGGTGCCGGCAATTTCACTGCCGCCCATATCAGGCATAACAATATCCAGAATAATCAGGTCCGGCTTAAGGCGCATAGCCAGACCCACGACTTCCTTGCCTTTGCTGGTAGAAATAACTTCGTAATTAGCACGCTTTAAGATATTGCTTAACGAGGCTAATGCTTCCATTTCGTCATCTGCTACCAGTATTTTTTTAAGTGGTTGGTCTGCCATCTATTATAAGATATCATCAAACAATAATTGTGTCAATATAAAGGAGATACAATACGATGAACGGCGGGATAACTAAGCGGGGGTGGATAAGGCCTTACTTACCATTTCTAATAATTCTTTCGGCGTAGCCGGCTTTGCAAGCACATAATGCCTGCCGGTTCTGCTCTCTACGGTTTCTTCTTCCTCCCTGCTGATTATGCCGGTTAAGAATATTATCGGAATGTTAGCGGTAGAATCTTTTCTAACAAGGATGCTGGCAATTTCACTGCCTTCCATATCAGGCATAACAATATCCAGAATAATCAGGTCCGGCTTAAGGCGCATAGCCAGATCCACGACTTCCTTGCCTTTGCTGGTAGAAATAACTTTATAATTAGCACGCTCTAAGATATTGCTTAACGAGGCTAATGCTTCCGCTTCGTCATCTGCTACCAGTATTTTTTTAAATGCCTGGTTTATCATCCCCTATAAAATATCACTAATCATTGAATATGTCAACCTGGATTTCTTGCGATAAACTTATAGACAAAATAAATTAATTCATATAATATATCTGATTATGGAAGACAAAGGCGCCTTATTAGCTAAATTATCCGAAGATTATTTTAGCTTTATGGCCGCCGCCTACCCTGTAATCAGCCTGTCTGATGAATTTCATTTCTTTCCCCGCGCCGGCAAAGCAATCCAATATTTAAACCGCCTGGATAGCCTGGATGAACAAAAAATAAAGCAGGATATTGCTCAAATAAATAACCTAAAAATCAGCCTGGAAAAAATCAATCTAAGGGCTATGGATTTAGAAACCCAGGCTGATTATCGGCTCCTCAGTCAAAGCATGGCCGGGTTCCTGCAGGAATTCCAACAGATAAAAATTTGGCAAGAGGACCCCACGCTTTATCTTAAAATTATTATACTGGGAATCGAGCAAATTGCGGATAAATTATCAATAATTAAAACAAATAATCCGGGGCCCCTTATCTCGCGCATCCGGCAAATCCCGCGCCTTTTAAACGAAGCAAGGCTTAATTTAAAAAAAATTCCCCTGCCCTACCAAGAATCAGCAATAAAAATGGCCGAAGCAATAAGCGCGCATCTTAAAAATAGGATTCATTTATCTTTAAACAAGAAGCCGAGCCGTAAGGAAATAATTAAATTGAGCCGGATAGCAATTCAGTCCTTGGGGGATTTTAAAATATTTCTTAAAAGGGCGCCCAGTAGCAAAATGCCGGTTAAAAATAGAAAAATCATTGAAGATATATTAATTAACCGGTTTTCCTGCAGGCGAAGCCTTGCTGAAATTTTTGAAATTGCTTCCGATGAATATGAAAAAACAAAAGCTCAATTAAAAATGACTGCTAATCATATATCGCCCTCTAAAACCTGGCAGGGAATATTATCGGGATATGAATTAAATGCAAAAAACGCCCGGCAATTATTAAATCTTTATTCCGGCCAAATTCGCAATCTAAAGAATTTCCTGCTTGAGCATGACCTTATTAGTATCTCCCGGGCGCAGAATATACGGGTTAAACAAACCCCATCATATCTTACGCCAATCAGGGCTTCTGCTTCCTATAGCTGCCCGATAACCTGCAGGCAAAAAGAACCGGCATTTTTTTATGTAAGCATTGATAAGCTCAAGGAAAATATCCATCAGGAATATATCTTTGTTGCTGCCCATGAGACCTACCCCGGGCATCATTTACTGGATTCGATCCGGCGTAATATTAAAAACCCGATCCGCCGGCAAATTGAATCTCCCTTATTTTATGAAGGGTGGGCATCTTATGCGGAAAGGTTAATCGACCAGTTTAATTACCAAAGCAACCCAACCCAAAAATTGGTTGGCCTAAGAAGGCAGGCCTGGAGGGCGATTAGGGCAAAGCTGGATGTGGGCATAAGGATAAATAAAATGAGTCTTGCCGATGCAAGTAAACAACTGCGCTGGCTTGGTTATAGCCCGGGGCGGGTTAAGGCAATGCTTAAACATTATACGCTTACCTACGGATACCAATTATGCTATACTGTCGGTAAGTTTGAAATTGAAAGGCTACGGGATAAATTCTCTCCCTTACTGGGGATAAAAAAGTTTCATAACTCTTTACTAGCTGGCGGACAGCTTCCTTTTGATTTAATTAAAAAGAAACTGGAGAGTTTATGTCGGAAAAATTCTTAGGATACCATTCGGAATGGAACATGGGCAGTCCCGGGGGATGGGACTATCAGAGGATGGCCCAGGAAATAGGAAAACTTTCCTGGAAAAGATTAAAAGAAAAAACCGATATTGATATAGAATTGGATTTTGACCATATTATGCTTAATCCCGTCCCTGCCTTTGCCAATATTCTCCTTGAGGCTCATCGGAAAAAATCCGGCAGCCAAAAGCCGTTTATTGCCTTAGTGGCTGAAGAAGAAACCCTCGAGAAGGTCGGTGAGAATATCCATTTTATCCAATACCTGAACAATTTGGATAATGTTTCAGCCTGCCTGGTTAGCCCGGATAAATTGGAGTTAAAAAATAATCAAATTTTTGTTGAGGGGAAAAAACTAACATTAATTTTTCTCGACTTTAACAATAATGTAATTACGAAATTAAAGAAAAAACATAACCTTAATCCCCTGCTTGCGGCAATAAAGCAGGGGCTGGTCATCAATCCGCGCGGAATGGAACCAATCGGCGCAAAGGGGGTATTTGAAGCAATAACCGCCGAATACCGGGATTTAATGAATCAAAGTACGCTCGAAAGAACCCCCTGGACAAGGCAGTTCTTCCCCCGTTCGACCATCGGCCCAAGTGCAGAAAAAATACCTGATTTGGTTAAATGGGCAAAGGATAACTGGCCAAATATTATTCTAAAACCCGTACACGGCTATTCGGGCCAGGGAATTATTATCGGCCATAAAGAAACTGAAATTGATAAATGCATACAACAAGCATTAACCAGGGGCGATTATATTATCCAGCCCCTTATCCCGCTTAAGTTATGGGCAGAAGAATTCCCCTGGATTGACCGGGAAAACAAAAAATTATTCTTAAAGTCATGGCAAACTGATTTTCGCTGCTTTATTACCCATAAGGGCCTGATTGGTTTTGTTACCAGATTCGGGGGCATTCCCACTAATGTCGGTTCAGGCGGCGGGGTGCAAAGTACGGCAATTTTAGGTTCCGCGATTTCGGTCAATGAAGCAATCAAAAGATTAAACGACGCTATTTTGAATTTAGGATTTGATTTCATTGCCCAGCTGCAGGAGGAAATCGATAAAAAATCCGTGCAAATGGGAAATGTTTATTTGCTGGGGCCGATTATGTCTACGCTAAGGCCGAGAATAATCACGCCCCGGCACATTAGCCAATTGCAAAGTTATAGTCAAAACCTCTGGAGCGACGCAACAAAATTAGAAACCCTCTGGCGGGAGAAAAAATTAACAAAATATGTTCAGATAAACGATGAAGAAGAAGAGATTGCGCATCTTGCCCCCTGGAAGGGCAATCCGGCCTTAATTGCCTCTGACGGGCTCTTTGACTTTAAGGAAAATATATGATTAAGGTAAAAAAAGACTGGTGGAAGAATTTTTTTAATCATATTTATCTAATCACTGACGCAAGAAGTGTATGTGATCATAAACTTACCTGCCGTGAAACCGACCTGGTAGAGAAAGCCCTGAAATTAAACAAGTCTGACCGTATCCTGGATTTGTTTGGCGGGCAAGGAAGGCATTTAATCGAATTAGGAAAACGCGGATATCAGGATTTAAGCGTGCTTGATTATTCTGATTACCTGATTAAGCTTGGCAAAAAAATAGCCAAAAAATCAGCCCTGAAAATAAATTTTCACCGGGGGGATTCCCGCACAACCGGCCTTACGAGCAATAACTATTCGGTTATTCTGATCATGGCTAATTCCTTTGGTTACTTCCCCGAAGAAAAAGAGAATCTGCGGGTCTTAAAAGAAACTAACCGCCTACTTATTGCTAACGGCCGGCTGCTTCTTGATTTAACCAATCCCGCTTATGTTAAGAATAAGCTTAAACCCCTGTCTTGGCATGGAATCGGTAATGATATTGATGTTGTCAGGAAAAGGGAAATTGAAAAAGGCCTGGTCAGAACACAAGAAGTTGTAATCTCGAAAAAAAACGGGCTGATTAGAAACGGATGTTACTGTGAACGCCTTTATAGTAAGCCAAGAATTTTCCGGCTGCTCAGGGAATCCGGCTTTAAAAATATAAAAATAAAAAGCGGCTTATCCCTGCATAAAAAAAAGCAGGACTACGGCTTTCTTACCTCAAGGATGATTGTTACCGCAGTAAAACCTTAAGCCTTGCCCTATAAAGAATCTTTTATTATTAATCGGAACAGGTAAATTGCGCGAATTCTTGGACTGCCTTTTTAATCCTCAGCATTCGTTCGGGGGAAGAAGGATGGGTGGAAAGATAGCTCCTAATCATTGATTGGGGAATTTCAATCGCAAACCTTTCCTGAAAGGATGCGCAAACACA
>JBDRHJ010000122.1:0-2654 GCA_043816835.1 Candidatus Omnitrophota bacterium | reverse complement strand
CGTCTGCCGGGGCATCCTTAGAGCATCCTCATACTCAGCTGATTGCCTTGCCGATGATTCCTAAAAACCCTGCCGAGGAAATCGCAGGTGCCTTAGGGTATTTTGAATTTCGCGATCGTTGTTTGTTTTGTGACATGCTCGAGCAAGAGCGGCAAGATAAAATAAGGATAGTATGCGAGAATAAACACTTTATTGCTTTCTGCCCTTTTGTTCCAAGGTTCCCATTTGAGATCTGGGTTCTGCCTAAGATTCATAGTTCCTTTTATTACGCAATGACTGAGCCTGAAATGGCTGATTTAGCAAAGATTTTAAAAGATTCACTTTCAAGAATAAAAGCAGCATTGTTTGACCCGGCCTATAATTTTATTATTCATACATCCCCTGCGAGCGAAAACACAAACTTAAGTTATTATCATTGGCATATTGAGATTATGCCGAAATTAAGCCGTGTGGCAGGGTTTGAGTGGGGTACAGGTTTTTATATTGTTTCTACGCCCCCGGAATTGGCGGCGAAATATTTAAGGGAAGCAAAAATTAGCGTATAGCGCTAAGCGTATAGCGGATAGTGTAAAAAAATCTTTTAAAGCGCTTATTGTTTAGAAAAAAATCATGCAGATTGTTTTTAAAGGCATATAAGGTAATTAAGGAATTTTCAAGGGAAGAAATCTATATGAAAAATAGAGGCGTGAAACATAATAATTTAATAATAAAGAAAGTAGGTAGTATTTTCTATAGGATGCTAAATTCTATAACGCTAAACGCTATCCGCTAAACGCTAAAAAGGAGGGAAGCAGAATGTCGGTAAGGGTAGGAATTAACGGATTTGGCAGGATCGGCAGGCTGGTATTGCGCGCCGGGATAAATAACAAAGACATTGAGTTTGTAGCAGTTAATGATTTGCCTGTAGGAACAAAAACATTGGCGTATCTTTTGAAGTATGATTCCACTTTTGGCATATTGGATAAAGAGGTAAAGGCAACCGATAATTCCTTAATCGCAGGGAGCAGGGAAATTAAGGTATTGAGCCATAAATCCCCCGCAGAGATACCCTGGAAGGATTCAGGTATAGATATTGTTGTAGAATCAACCGGTATATTCACGGATAGGGAGAAGGCCTCAGGGCACATCGGGAATAATGGCGCAAAAAAGGTGATTATCAGCGCTCCCGCAAAGGGGGAAGATATCACGATTGTGCTCGGGGTTAATCATAAAAAATATGACCCTCTAAAACATAATATTATTTCTAATGCCTCTTGTACCACTAATTGCCTGGCTCCGATGGTAAAGGTATTACTGGATAATTTTGGGTTAAAGTCAGGCTTGATGACTACAATTCATTCTTATACTAATGACCAGCGAATCCTTGATTTGCCGCATAAGGATTTAAGAAGGGCGCGCGCAGCTGCTGTTTCAATGATACCGACAACCACGGGCGCTGCCAAGGCAATCGGGAGCGTTATCCCTGAACTTAAGGGCAAGCTTGATGGCTTAGCGATTCGCGTGCCTACGCCGGATGTTTCCTTAACCGACCTTACTTGCGAGACGGAAAAGGAGGTTACCGCGGAGGCAATAAATGCCGCTTTTAAAAAGGCATCTGGGTCTGACCTTAAGGGAATCCTGCAGTATTTAGATATCCCGCTGGTTTCTAAGGATTTTGTCGGCAATAGCTATTCCTGTATTTTTGATTCAGAGCTTACGCGTGTTATGCCGCCGCGCCTGGTAAAGCTTATGGGTTGGTATGACAATGAATGGGGATATGCCTGCCGGATAGTTGATTTAATTGAGTATATCTATAAGCAGGGAATATAGTTACGACAAAAGCCGTTTTTGAGGGCTTTCGAAAATAGGCCAAAAACATCAAATACTTCACACTTTTTGCTTAAGATACTTCACAAATATAAGAAAGTATCTTTCTTGGAATGTGCATAAAAGGGCGACCGAAAGGTCGCCTTTTTTAACTTCGGGATTAGAAATGAAGTAAGAAGATTTTCTTACGGAATTCGCCTTGATTTGGAGGAGAGGATCTTAAGTTGGTGGCGGTATTTGGCTATAGCGCGGCGGGCGATAGAGATTCCGTCTTGTTTGAGAAGATTGACAATCGCTTGGTCAGTTAAAGGATTTTCTTTATTTTCGTTTTCAATTAATTCTTTTATTTTTGATTTGATTGCTTTGGACGAATAAAACTCTCCATTTTCTTGTTTTACCCCGGAACTTAAAAAATGCCGCAATTCAAAGATACCATCTGGAGTTTGCAGATATTTATTATTGACAGTCCTGCTTACCGTGGATTTGTGCTTATCTACCAAATTAGCAATTTGTGATAAAGTCATAGGTTTAAAATTTTGCATTCCATTATCCAGAAAATCCTTTTGGATATAAACGATAGCTTCGGTTACCTTTTGTATTGTCTCCTTTCGTTTATTTATGGCATTAATCAAAAATTTGGCATGTTTAAGTTTTTCTCTTAAGTAGTCTTTAGTATCTTCGGCAATATCTTTTTGCTTTAGCATTCTTTTATATTTAGGGTTGAGGTTTAGGGAAGGCAATTCCCAATCATTAAGCATGACTTCATACTTATCATTATTTCTTTTTAATATGGCATCCGGTATCAAACGCACAGCCCTTTCTGTATTAAAAGAACGGCCGGGTTTTGG
>JBDRHJ010000121.1:0-6771 GCA_043816835.1 Candidatus Omnitrophota bacterium | reverse complement strand
TTGCCCCGGCAGTAATCGGGACAATTAACTACCGCTTCAAAAATAAAGTTTTTACTGCCGGTAACACTACCCCTCCTTCGGCACGCCTCCAGTCTCTATTATCCCAGATGCAGCAAGCAGGTGTTGACTATGTAATAGCCGAGGTTTCCTCTCATGCCCTGGATCAGGAGCGGGTTCGCGGGATTAAATTTTGTGCAGGCATATTTACCAATCTTACGGTTGACCACCTTGATTACCATCATGATTTGGATTCATATTTTATTGCCAAAAGCAAATTATTTAAGGGGCTGCCTAAACATGGCTTTGCAATATTAAATATTGATGATCTACATGCGCGGAAATTGATTAAGTTAACAAAGGCCTCGATTATTACTTATGGCTTGAGTGATTGTGCTGATGTTGGTGCCCAGGTATTAAACTCTAGCCTTAATGGGCAAGAGTTTATTCTCTGGTTTAGCCCTCAAGTCAGCGAACGCTTCACAGGCGGGGTTAATCAGTTAAAAGTGACTTCCAGGTTGATCGGAAAGCACAATCTCTATAATATTTTGGCAGCGGTTGCTTTCGCATTAACCCAAAAGATTAATTTAAAAATTATAAAGTCCGCAATCATTGATTTTAACGGTGTGCCGGGAAGATTAGAAAGGGTAACAGCCCAGAATAATTTTTTTGTTTTTGTCGATTATGCGCATACGGAAGATGCCCTGGCTAGCGTGATTAAGGCATTGCGCCCTTTATGCAAAGGCCGCCTTTATGTGGTTTTTGGCTGCGGGGGTCAGCGTGACAGAAGCAAGCGCCCGGGGATGGGCAGGGTTGTTTGCGAATTAGCGGATTTTGCAATCATTACTACCGATAATCCGCGCAATGAGGATCCGCTAAAAATTATCGATGATATTATCCCGGGAATAAATAAACAAAATTTCAAGATAATTATCCAGCGAAAAAAAGCAATAAAAGAAGCCTTATCTATGGCCAAGAAGGATGATATAATATTAATCGCCGGTAAAGGACATGAAAATTATCAGGTTTTTAAGAATCGGGTAATTCATTTCGATGACCGGGAAGTTACGCGACAATGTTTCGAATCAAAGAAATAATAAAGGCAGTAGGCGGGCGCTTAATTTGCGGTAATCCCGATTTCAGGATTAGCGGGGTTTCTATAGATTCGCGCACAATAAAAAGGGGGCAGTTGTTTATTGCAATAAGCGGCCAGCGTTTTGACGGGCATAATTTTATCCGCCGGGCAATCAAAAGGGGCGCTAAGGCAATTATTTTTTCCCGCGGGACAGAAAAAGGTAAAATCCTTCCGGCCGCTAAAAATACCGCACAACTGCCTGAGTTTAAGATAAAAGATTCAGCAATTAGGAAGGCGGCAGGAAGTATTGTTTTTATTGCAGTTAGCGATACCCGCAAAGCCCTAGGAAGGCTTGCCGGTTTTCACCGTAAGAGATTTAATATTCCGGTTATTGCAGTTACCGGAAGCAACGGCAAAACAACGGTTAAAGATATGCTCGCCTGGGTGTTGTCATCGCGGCTTAATGTTCTTTCTAATCCAGGTACGCAAAATAATGACATCGGCGTGCCACTTACTTTATTAAGAATGGGTATTCGGCATGATATTGCTGTTTTGGAATTAGGCACGAATCATTTTGGAGAGCTTGCGTATTTGGCAGATATTGCCCAGCCAAATTTTGCGATTATTACTAATATTGGGCCGGCGCACCTGGAAAACTTAAAGAGCGAGGACGGGGTATATAAAGAAAAATTAAGCTTATTAGCAAAGCTTAATCCTCCCCAAATTGCTATTTTAAATGGTGATGATACGAGATTAAAACGGCACAAAAATAACAAAAGATTTTTTATGATAACTTACGGCATAAAAGATAAGTGTGATTTTTATGCGACAGGGGTAAGCTTAAATTCCAAGAAAGGGGTAGAGTTTTTTGCGAATTCTGCTTCTTTAGGCATAACCCGGTTAAAAGGACTTAAGGCAAGGCATGAAGAAAGCAGAAAAGGGGCAATAAATCCCCGGCGAAAAATGCGGTTAAACACATTCGGATTTACTAATGTTTATAATGCATTAGCGGTTATTGCGGTTGCCCGTTTGCTCGGATGGGGTTACCGGTCGATTGCCGTACGTCTTGCGAAATTTAGTTTTCCCGCGGGAAGGTTAAACTTGTTGAAATCACACGGCACGTCCTTTATTGATGATACCTATAATGCTAATCCGGCTTCGGTAGACGCGGCAATTAGTGCCTTAAGTAAACTTGCGGTCCGAGGCAGGCGAATTTTTGTTATGGGGGATATGCTGGAATTGGGAAAAACAGCCGCAAGGTTTCATCGCCAGATAGGCAAACAGATTGCTTCTTCCTGTGATGCCTTTATCGGCGTCGGCAAATTCAGCCGGCTGGCTGCCAGGCAAGCGCTTAAATGCGGACTGGATAAAACATGCGTTTTTACCTGTTGTGATTCTAAAGAAGCGCGCAAACTGCTTTTTAAAACCCTTAAACCTAATCGCGGTGATTTAATTTTGGTTAAGGGTTCCCGTTTAATGAAAATGCAGGAAGTTATTGGGCGTTGATAATCGGGCTGTTTCCGGCGAGTGCGTTTTTAGCCTTATTAATTAAAGGGAAAAAATAAATATGCTATATCACTTGCTTTATCCATTAAAGGATGTCTTTTTTGTTTTCAATATTTTTCGCTATATCACCTTCCGTGCGTCAATGGCAGCCCTTAGCGCCTTTCTTATCAGCCTGCTTTTTTATCCCTTATTAATTCGCAAGTTAAAAATGGCAAATATTGGCGAACATATAAGAAAAGAAGCAAGCGCTGATTTATATAAGCTGCATCAAGATAAGCAGGGCACTCCTACGATGGGGGGAATATTAATTTTGTTTGCAATCTTAGTTTCGAATTTCCTCTGGGCCGACATTGCCAACCGTTATATTCAAATCAGTATTTTTGTCCTTGTTTGGATGGGGGTTACCGGTTTTGTCGATGATTATATAAAACAAATTAAGAAGCGTTCTAAGGGTTTAAGCATCCGCACGAAATTATTTAGCCAGGTTATTTTGGGTTTGGCCGTGGGGATCTTTTTATTCTTAAGCCCGCAGAATTCAACGCAGCTGGATATACCGTTTTTAAAACATCTAAGCATTGACCTCGGTATATTTTATATTTTGTTTGTGCTTTTGGTAATTTGCGGATCTTCCAATGCGGTAAATTTAACCGATGGATTAGATGGATTGGCTATCGGTATTGTGATTTTGGTAGCTCTTAGTTTTGGCGTATTAAGTTACATTTCCGGGCATATGCAATTTAGCCAATATTTGCTTGTTCCTTATCTGGAGGGTAGCGGCGAACTGGCTATTTTTTGTGCGAGTATTTTTGGTGCCGGCCTCGGTTTTCTGTGGTTTAATTGCTATCCTGCGTCTATCTTTATGGGCGATGTAGGCTCCCTACCCTTAGGGGGGGCGCTGGGAATGGTGGCAATATTAATCAAGAAAGAATTACTTTTGGTAATTGTAGGCGGAATATTTGTTGCCGAAGCATTATCGGTAATCCTGCAGGTAGGTTCATATCGAATACGGAAAAAGCGCATCTTTAAAATTGCCCCGCTACACCACCATTTACAATTTACCGGCTGGAAGGAATCCCAGGTAATTGTACGTTTTTGGATAGTCGCCGCATTGCTGGCGTTATTAACATTAGTTACATTAAAGATTAGATAACCCGACAACTTTAAAGGCTTAAAATCAAATCTTCAGGTTGTTTGTTAATATTCACTAATTAGGTAACAATTTAAAACGGATATCAGTTTATCGCTAAATCAGGGTATAGGGGGCCAGGGGGCAGGAAGATTAATAAATGCAATTATTCTCCTTAGCAAAAGCAATAAAAACGCCTCTTTTGCTTCGGGGTAATTATTCTGACCGAGAATATTCCTGCGAAGCAAAACTAATATTTTCATTAGTTTTGCGTAGCAGAATAGTTGCCTGATATTCTGGTATCCTGATATCGATTACCTGATAACTTTTATCCGGATAATCGCTTCTAGAAAATTATTGAATTAATAAGTAAGCATAACCCTCCTTGGGGGGATCTGGTGATGATTAATCAGGATTATTATCGGGATAAGGATATTACCGTGGTAGGTTTAGGGCGAAGCGGTTTTGCCTGCGCGCAACTTTTAGATGGCTTGGGGGCGCATGTTAGCGTTACCGAGAGTAGTAATAATGAACAGACTGCTGCTTATGCCCGAGAGCTGCCTTCTAAGATTTTGCAGGAGTTAGGCAATCATACCCTGGGGTTTATAAAGGGCAGGGATTTAATTGTTACTAGTCCGGGGATAAATTTTCAGTCTCAACCTTTAATCTGGGCAAGGGGGCAAGGCATCCCGGTAATCAGTGAAATTGAATGTGCTTGGGTGCTTTGTCCGGCGACGGTAATTGCGATTACGGGAACCAACGGCAAAACAACAACTACTACTTTAATCGGCAAGGTTCTCGAAGCAGCAGGGCGAAGGGCATTTACGCTCGGAAATATCGGTACGCCTTTTTCTGCTTATGTTAACAAAATGCAGGCTGAGGATTTTGTTTCCCTGGAAGTCAGTTCTTTTCAGTTAGAGGCAATAGATACCTTCAAGCCAAAGATATCAGTAATATTGAATTTTAGCCTTGATCATTTAGACCGCTATCCTGATTTATCAGATTATCTTGCGGCAAAGTCGCGCATATTTATGAATCAGGATAACTCTGATTATTTGCTCCTAAACTACGATGATTCGCGGGTGCGTGATTTAGGCAGGAATTGCGAGCCCAAGGTTATTTATTTTAATCTCCGGCAGTATCCTAACCAGAATTTCGCAGCAGTAGCCGCAGTTGCCTCTGTATTAGGAATCGATAGGGATTTATGTCTAAATATTTTTAATTCCTTTAAGGGGTTACCACATCGACTGGAGCGGATAACCGAGTTTAAGGAGAGGGAATTTATCAATGATTCTAAAGCTACTAACCTTGATGCTACAGAATTTGCCTTGCATAATATTAAGAAGCCGGTCATCCTTATTGCCGGGGGCAGGGATAAGGGATCTGACTATCGGATTATCCAGGAGTTGGTCTATAAAAAAACACGCGCCTTAATTCTTATCGGCGAAGCAAAGGACAAAATAAGGCAGGTTTTCAATGCGCGGCTGCCGATAAGAGAGGCAGATAATTTGAAAGATGCGGTTAAGCTTGCTTTCGGGGAATCTCGCGAAGGCGATTGTATACTTCTTTCGCCGATGTGTTCGAGCTTTGATATGTTCAGCAATTATGAGCATAGGGGAGAGGTATTCCGCCAGGCAGTAAAGAGCCTGATTGAATCCTCAGGGTAAGGGCTGTTTAACCCTAACAGGTAAGACGGATATGCGCCAGACAAGGATAAATATATTAGTAATCACGGTTATTCTTATTTGTATCGGGGTGGTGATGATATACAGCGCCTCCAGTATATATGCCCAGGAAAAATTCGGCGATGCAATGTTTTTTCTAAAACGGCATATTCTTTTTTTATTTTTTGGCGCTTTCTTAAGCATGCTTATTTTGTGTATTGATTATAAAATACTCAAAAATATCTCAAAGCCTTTGTTGCTGGTTGCACTTTTTTTGCTTATCTTGGTTTTATTCCCCGGGGTTAGCCGTTCAATCAGCGGTGCCCAGCGCTGGTTTAGATTCGGCAGGTTTAGTTTTCAGCCCTCTGAAATGGCAAAGGTGATTCTGCTTATTTATACCGCGGATTTCATCAGCCGCAAACAGAACCTGATTGGGGATTTTCGCCGCGGCTATCTTCCGCTATTGCTGGTTTGCGGTTTGGTTTGTGCGCTTATTCTTGTGCAGCCGGATTTAGGGGCTGCTTTAATGATATTAATTTTAACCGGGTTAATGCTTTATATCAGCGGCACGCCGGTTTCTTACTTATTTTTTACTTTGCTCTCGTCAGTTCCTTTTCTTTATATTTTGATATTCAGTGTTCCCTATCGCAGGATGCGCATACTTGCTTTTTTAAATCCCTGGGCTGATCCCGGGGGCAGCGGGTTTCAAATTATTCAGTCGCAGATTGCGCTTGGATCAGGCGGGTTCTTCGGACAGGGCTTAGGCGCCAGCCGGCAGAAGCTGTTTTTTCTGCCGGCGGCCCATACCGATTTTATTTTTTCGATTATCGGAGAGGAGCTGGGATTTTTTGGTGTTGCCGGGGTAATCTTGCTTTTTATTCTTCTTTTATTCTGCAGCTTAAGGGCGATTAAAAATTGCTCTGAATCCTTTGGTTATTATTTGGGCCTAGGGCTTATACTATCGATTATTTTAAAGGCATTTATAAATATTGCGGTTGTTTGCGGAATACTACCTACCAAGGGCTTGCCTCTTTCTTTTATCAGCTACGGCGGCTCTGCATTAATTTTTGATATGCTAAGCATTGCCTTGATTTTAAATATCGCCAGAAGCAGTGAACAATTTTAGTTTTTTAGAGTATAGTAAGGTATAAAAACACAGATTCACCCCGTTAGAGAAAGTCACCGACGAAGTCGGTGGTGGGAAAGATTTAGCCCCGTTAGAAATAAAATTTCTAACGGGGTTAACGGGGTTCACACAGATTTCCAGAAACGAATTGTCAAGAGGCCAATCTGTGTGTATCAGGGTTAAAAGTTATCCTAAAGGATAGGCCTTCCTATACCTTTTTCCCGCAGAACGGGATCCCGCCGAAGACAATATTTATTGGGCAGCGGGAAAGGAAGGG
>JBDRHJ010000120.1:0-3575 GCA_043816835.1 Candidatus Omnitrophota bacterium | reverse complement strand
CCTGGCAATGTTAATCCCCCCTCCTTAAAAGACAACCCAAAAACATCGCCGAACCCCTCGATGGTTTGCTGGGCGTATGCCAAAACCGGCAAATGTTCTTTTGTACAACCCAGATCATAGAGAATCTTATTGCAGGCATTTTTCAGTTCAAATAAAACCGCTATTGCGTTAGGGGTATTAAAATCATTATCCATCGCCTTAAGAAAGCCCTCTTGAGCTTCTTTGACCTTTTGATGAAGTGCTTGCGGGGAAATAATATTTTTAAGATTGGTTTTAATTATCGATTCTTTACCTTCTTCCCTTTCCTTGACCCGTTTTAAAAAATAGATTATATCATAAAGCGCTTTTTGTTTTTCTTTTATCCTATCCCAGGTAAAATCTATGGGCTGCGAATAGTGGGTTTGCAAAAAGAAAAGCTTCAGGGCATCAGCAGGGTATTTAGCGATAAAATCCTTAATTGTTACAAAGTTTCCCAATGACTTAGCCATCTTCTGACCGTTTATGGTTAAAAGCCCATGATGTATCCAATACCTGGCAAACTGCTTACCGGTAAGTGCCTCTGCCTGCGCAATCTCATTCTCATGATGCGGGAATACCAAATCCATTCCCCCGGCATGTATATCAAGCGTATCGGTATCAAGGTATTTCATGCTCATTACCGAACATTCAATGTGCCAGCCCGGGCGGCCTGCCCCCCAGGGGCTATCCCATGAAGGCTCGCCTTGCTTGGATTTTTTCCAAAGCGCAAAATCAAGCGGGTCTTGCTTATTCTCGCCCGGCTCTTTTCTCGTGCCCGCAATCATCTGATCCAGGGATTGCCCGGAAAGCCTGCCGTAGTTACTAAATTTCCTGACGCGAAAATATACATCGCCTCCGGATTGATAAGCATACCCCTTATCAATCAGGCCGGATATATGCTTAATCATATGGTCAATATTTTCGGTTGCCTTAGGCTCAAAATCAGCGGTATCTATTTCCAGGAGCCCTAAATCCTTATGATAGCTTTCAATAAATTTATTGGCAACCTCCTGGGAAGAAATACCCAACTCCCCTGCCTTATTGATTATCTTATCGTCAATATCAGTAATGTTGCGCACGAATTTAACCTTATACCCGCGGTGCTTTAAATAGCGCCTGATCACATCAAATACATACAGGCTGCGGGCATGGCCAATATGGCTATGGTCATAAACCGTAACCCCGCAGGTATACATTTTTACCTCAGGGGGATTAGACGCCTGGAATTCCTCTTTTTTGTGCGTAAGCGTATTGTAGATATAGTTTGGCATCAGCGTAATCTATTTGTTTAACGCGCAATTAAAAATTTCCCGGCATTTGTCTTTTAAGGGCTTTTGTGCGATGTGGATCTAAAATCTTATTATTGCTTTTCTTCTATATTCTTAATCCGGCCTTTTAATTCTTCGATTTGCTGCATAATCGGGTCAAAAATATGGCGGTGGTCTAAGCTTGCGTCAATCTTTTTGCCGTCTTGCTTGGTAACCCGCCCGGGAACCCCGACGATTGTCGAATTCACAGGAACATCCATAATCACTACTGCATTTGCGCCGATATAAGAATTATCACCGATAATAATATTGCCTAAAACCTTTGCCCCTGCGCCGACTACCACATTATTGCCAATGGTTGGATGGCGTTTGGTTTTTTGTTTTCCCGTCCCGCCTAAGGTCACGCCCTGATAAAGCGTAACGTTATCACCGATAACCGTTGTTTCGCCAATAACTATACCCATGCCGTGGTCGATAAAAAGGCCCCGGCCGATCTTTACCCCCGGGTGTATTTCAATCCCGGTAATATGGCGGGAAACCTGGCTAATTGTGCGCGCAAGCAATTCCAGCCTAATCTTATAGAAAAAATGCGCAATACGGTGATGAAAAATAGCGCAGAGCCCCTGATAAAGCAAAATAACCTCAAACAAGGTATAAGCCGCAGGGTCTCTTTCGCGCGCCGCCCTTATCTCAGGAGAGAAAAAAACCACCATCACAATCAAGCGTATGATAAATACGCTTAAAATTATCCCAATAAACGATAATAGAATATTCATTTCGCTCACCCCCTTTAATCGCCGCCCTAAGCAGGGGCACTTTTTACCTAATACTGATTTCCCTGGCCAAACTCTTTAATCCTAAATCACTTAACCGTCTTAATAAGCGTTACACACCAGGCAGCAATTGCCTTATTCTTGCCGATATCGCCTAAGCCTTCGGTACTCGTAGCCTTAAGATTAACTGCCGTAAGTTTAAGATTAAGCAGCTTGGCAATGCGCTTTTCGATTTTTAACCGGTGAAGTGAAATCTTTGGCGCCTGGGCAATAATTGTTGTATCAAGATTAATAATTTTAAAACCCCTTGTTTTAACCAAAAGCAAAACCTTTTTTAATAATTCGGTGCTCCTTATATCCTTGTATTTGATGTCTCTATCCGGAAAATGTTCGCCAATATCAGCTAAGCCTAATGCCCCCAGAAGGGCATCGCATATCGCATGTAATAAGACATCTGCATCAGAATGCCCAAGCAAACCTTTAAAATAAGGAATCTCGACCCCTCCCAAGAACAGCTTGCGCCCCTTAACTAAACGGTGAATATCATTGCCGATACCTACGCGGTAAATATCTTTTTTCATCTTAATTTAAAATGCTGCGCGCAAATACTAAATCCTCAGGTGTGGTAATCTTAATATTTAAATACGAGCCCTTAACCACTCTTACCTTTTTCCCTAACCTTTCCACTAAAATGGCATCATCAACCGCTGCCATACCGTGGAACCTGCGATAAGCATTGATAATTAAATCCCTTTGAAAAACCTGAGGGGTTTGAACCTCATAAAGGCGGCTTCGCAGTAATGTTCTGATCACCTCACCATCAGCGTTAACCTCTTTAATCGTTGGCTTAACCGGTACGCCTAAAATAGCTGCCCCGCATTTTTCTGCCTTATTGATAACCGCCGAAATCATGCTTAAACTAAGAAACGGCCGGACTGCATCGTGAACCAAAACTAAATCCGCACCCCGAGATACAATCTTTAAACCATTACGCACGGAATCGGTTCGCCTAGCCCCGCCGATAACCAGCTGCTTTATTTTTTTAATCGGGTATTTTTTCAAATAGCGCCTTGCTGAATTCAGGCTATCAGAAGGTAGGACTAAAATTATTTCTTTTATTTTCGGATGGCGGCTTAAAATATTAAGGGTATGAATAAAAATAGGAACTTGCCCCAACTTAACTAAGGCCTTGGGGATCCTATGCCCTAAGCGTCTTCCCAAACCAGCACCCGGAACAACTGCGCTTACAAACATTAAATGAGCACATAACTTATGGAGCACAGCAACATAAGTTATGAGTGCGAATTTACCCCGCCCTTTTGGCGGCAATAAACTATTTTTTACACGTTTCTTTGCGGTTTATGTTTACTCGCAACAAATACTCTACCACTATTATGTTCTTTTAATCTTCGCTCTAAATCGTTAGTGCTGCCGATGTAAAGATATTTAAAATTTTCGCTTTGCAACATATATACAAAATGCATATTCATTTTCCATCTTTCCCCAAAAGGGCGGG
>JBDRHJ010000119.1:0-12649 GCA_043816835.1 Candidatus Omnitrophota bacterium | reverse complement strand
CATCAATAACTATTGCCTTACATATCCCAAGAACAGGATGCGGCCAGTTTACTATAGCGCTTACCTTACCGGGGATAGAAGCATGGACACAGGCAGATACTAATGCATCAGAACCGGCTATTTTTTGACCGGGAAAAACCTGATCGCCAGGCTTAACTAAGGGAGAAGCCACACATCCGATGTGCTGGCTTAACGGAATATAAACCTTATTTGGCTGAGGCAACTTCTCAATACGGCAATGCTCAGTATAGAATTTTTTTTCTTCTAATTTAACCATGGGATTTTATTGCGGAAGATAAGATTAAATAAACCTAAAAAAACAAGCAAGCAAGCTACCGCAATCAGAATCGTAAGCGCAGGAATGCGCTCCGCCAAGAAGCTGCTTAAGAACATAAATAGGACAAAGGCAAAGTGCATTAAAATCTCCAAAGAACTAAAAACCCTGCCCATCATCTGATTATGGCTGCTCTTATGGATTAAGGTATTGCAAGAGATTATGATCGGCGAAACAACCATGCCCAAAATAAGCGCAAACCCTGCGGCAAGCAAAAAATAGGGATAATAACTTAAACTGATCACCAAAGAAGCTAAAACTATCCCCACGCAAATCAAAGAAGAAAATATTGCTTTAAAATGGGAAATGCGGTGTCCAAAACGGCCATAAATTAAAGAACCTGAAAAAAGCCCTAAACCCAGAAACATAACAAAAAGGCCTAAATCCTTGGTCGCTGATTGAAGGGCGTTCTGAAGAAAAACAATCATTACCACATAAACCGCGCCCAAAGCGCCTCCCAAAAAAAACATTAATACGCCGGTAAATCTGAGATTTTTCTGTTTGATAAAATAGACTATCCCCTCTTTTATCTCCTCGATTACCGATTTTCTGATTACCTCAACAATCTCCCGGCTTAACTGTTTGATTTTAAGATGGTGTGAATTTTTCTGCCGAATTGAAAAAATCAGCAATCCGGAAATGAAAAAACCAAGGGCATTTAAGCAGAACCCGCCGTTAACCCCCAGCCATTCAACAAGCAGGCCGCCGATGCCAAACCCGAAAATCGCGGCAATCATCGCAGTAGTATTGACTAATGAATTCGCGATTAAGAGATCCTGCTTCCCGACTAAGTCAGGAATTATCGATAATTTTGCCGGAATAAAAAACCGCCCTACGGAAAAAATGATAAATATAAGAATATAGATTGAGCTAAGCGGATGCTTAAAAAAGAGAAGCAACGGTATAAGCAAAACAAAAATCGTACGCAGGAAATCGCAGGTAAACATAGTCTGGCGCCTATTCCACCTATCGACATAAACCCCGGCTATCGGGCCGATCAAGAATACCGGCAATATTGTAAAGGAAAGGACTTTTGCCAGTTGAATGGTTGAGCCGGGAAAGCGCATATAGACTAAGCCAACTAAAGCCATCTGGCTAAGCCGCTCGCCAAATTGTGAAATAATCTGGCCTAACCAGAGAAAGAAGAAATTTTTGTTTTTTAAAACCTCTCGAAATTTAGCCATTATAAATTTATCTAAAATTAACCCGGCGGAATAATTTGATTATCGAATCTTGCGATACTCTTTTCCGCAGACCTTATTTCGCCCCCCGTGTTTGGCCTTATATAACTGCTTATCCATCGCCTGGGTAAGGGAATCCTCATTTAAGGAATCCTGGCCGTCAAAACTCACCACCCCTATACTTACAGTCATATTGCCCACGCCTTTACCCTTGGTACCTGTGAATTTGTGTTGCGCTACTTTATCCCTTAGCCTTTCGGCAACAATAAAAGCCCCCTCCAGGCCAACATGGGCTAAAACAATCACAAACTCTTCCCCGCCATAACGGCTAAGGATATCCACCTTACGAATATGCCTCTTTAAAAAAGAGGATAAGGTCTTTAGCGCCCGATCGCCCTGCGCATGGCCGTACTTGTCATTAATCCTTTTAAAATGGTCGATATCAATCATCAGGCAGGCAACCGAATATCCGTATCTCCTTACCTTTTCTATCTCCTCTTTTAAGCGTTGAATAAGATAGCGGCGGTTATAAACCCGGGTTAACTCATCAATAATCGAGAGCCTCTGAAGCATGGCATTATGCGATTCCAGCTTCATCTCGAGCAGCTGTTTCTGTAAATAGATGTCGGCCCGTGCGGCAATTTCCTCTATGCTTGCCGACAACGAGATATAGTCATCAATCAAGCCGCTCTTTAAGAGTTGAATTTTTAATTTTGGGTCCTCCTGCTTAATTGCGATTAATATAATCGGAACGGTTTCCGTCTTTGGCTGTGATCTTAAAACAATAAATAACTCGTAATAGCTTGTGATGTCGGGCAAGTTATTGCTTACAAAAATGAGATCAAACTTCTCTTTTTTAATAATCTTCATGAACTTGCTCGCAGAAGAAATATTTACAAACTGAAATCTTTTAGGGCCAAAGTTTTTCTTTAAGCCCTGTAAAATATCTACGGGTAAACCCACGGTTATCATTTTGGATTTATTCATTTTCTTATTCCTGATCATAGTCTGCCTTATCTCAAATTTTTAAGCCGACGAGTGGATTCGAACCACCGACCCGTCACTTACGAAGCGACTGCTCTACCAGCTGAGCTACGTCGGCAAAAATAATTATGCGCCGTGATAGGTTGCTGCTTCTTTTTAAATCTCTTAAAAACGGATAAAATATAAAGTGCCGAGGGTGAGAATCGAACTCACCACGCCGGCCTTTTCAGGGCCGCGCTCTACCACTGAGCTACCTCGGCATTGTCACACACTAAATTTTATCCGTAACTTACTTAAAATTGTTGTAATATTATATCCGCAGGGAAATAACTTTTCAAGCCTTATCTGATAAAGTTTTGCTGATAAAGTTTCCTTAGAATGGGTTTTATTTATCCTGTATTAATCAGGCTGTTCTTTTGAGAAATGCGCAAAGATAAAGCTTATCAAAAATACCCCCAAGAGCATAAACCAGCCAAACGTAAAAATCGCCCATTGAGGATACCCCTCATAAGGGCTTCTTATGTCCTTATAAAGGCCGGCGGTAAGTAAAACAAGCAGACAAGCCGGAATCACAAATTTAATCAATGCATTCCACCATCTTCCGATTTTTATATCAGAAACCTTATTAATATACCCCCTTAATTTATCGGCCCCGTATAACCAGCCAATAGCCCAGGCCTCAAGCAATCCTACGATTACCAACCCATAATTTGTTATAAAATGGTCGGTGATATCCAGATAATATAAACCGGCAAATGTCGTAAAGATAATGCCGCAAACAAACCCGATTACGCAAACATATAGCGAGATATCCTCTTTTCTTACATGCGGATACCTGTCATGCACAACCGTAGACACAGCCTCGACTAAAGAAAATGCGCTATCAATAGCAAGGGTTATAAGCATAAGAAAAAATAATACCGAAAAAAACGGCGCCAGGGCCATAAGCGATAACGCCTTAGGAAAAACAATAAATGCCAAGCTCGGCCCGGAAGCTGCCAATTCAGAAACCGGCACCCCGCTTTTTATCGCCATATAACCTAATGTTGAGAAAACAGCGAATCCGGCAACAATGGAAATCCCGCAATTAACCAAGGATGTAATCAGGGCGCTTTTAGTTATATCGCTGGATTCATGCTGAAAACTTGCGTAGGCAATCATTATTCCAAAAGCTAAGCTTAAGGTAAAAAATATCTGCGACATTGCTGCGCTCCATACATCAAAGTCTAACAGCGCGGCAAAGTTTGGTTTTAAATAGAAAATAATACCCTCTGATGCCCCCGGTAAAGTAATCCCCCTTATTAAAAGAGCAATTAACAGGATTATCGGTAAAGGCATAGTTACCAAAACAACCTTTCCTACGCTCTTAACCCCTTTCCAAACTGAAAAATATACTAAAAGCCAGATAAATAATAATGCAAAAATAATCTCTGCGGAAATAAAACCAATATCCCCTACGCCCTTGCTTAAATGCAGGACATTATTAAAAAAGAATCCCTTGGTATCCACACCCCATTTCAGGGTAAAGGAATAAATAAAATACAATAAACACCAGGCCATGACAACCGCATAATAACTTACTACGACAAATCCGCATAAAACCGCCCCCAGTCCTAAACCGGATAATTTATGTTTTATTTTCTTAAAAGAGCCGACAGCCCCTAGCTGCATCCTTTGGCCTATGGCAAACTCCATAATTAAAAGCGGCACCCCTAATATAAAAAGCATTATTATGTAAGGGACCAGAAAAGCCCCTCCACCGTATTTACCTGCTAAATAAGGAAATCTCCAAACATTCCCTAATCCTACTGCAGACCCGATTGCGGCAAAAATAAATATAAGCTTTGAGGGCCACCTTTGTCTTGTCATCTACAGCCTCCCTTTTACTGCTTTTTATTCGCGATTGCGATTTTTAGTTATCGGTAACACTTCTATAATTACGCAGTTACCCTTAGCTTTGCCTGCTTACTGGCGCCAAAATAATCACTGGCATTGCCGCAACTCACTGATATCTCCAAATTGCCGTAACTTCCGAATATCGCCAAAGGCTTATTTTTTCCTGTTGCCAGATAATTTTTGCTTATTCTGTTAATTGCCTTTTTGCCTAAAGAAATCCGGAATTTTTTCTTAGCGATAAATATTTCAAAAGCTTCTCTTGAAATATTAGTAATTAAGTTTCCGAAACGATCAATATAAATTATCTCCCCTTCTAATGCTTTCCTGTTTTTGCCTGCCTGCGAAATAATCCTTGGCTGGGGAAAATTAATCTCCCGGTATTTCTTTTGAGGCCTGCCGAATTTAACCAAATCTATGCCCCGGGAAAGATATGCGGCAACCGGCGCAAATATATCCCGCCCATGAAAGGTATGCGAAACAGGTTTCAGGAAAAAATTTTGGTTATCCAGACAAACAATATTACTGACCTGATCACCCGTGCCTAAGGCAAGGCTTAAAACGCCATTATCCGGACCGATAAAATAATACCTTTTAGTTTTAGCAATAATTATTCTCCTCTTTGATCCAACGCCGGGATCAACCACCACAAGGTGAATCGTCCCCGGGGGAAAGTATTGATAAGATGACTTTAAGAGGAATGCGGCCTGGAAAATATCCCCCGGCCGGATGTTATGGCAAATATCAATAATCTTAACCTTGGGATTTATCGCGTAAATCACCCCTTTAACCACGCCGGCAAAATTGTCGCTTAACCCAAAATCAGTAAGCAAGGTTATAAACATCACTTAGTTAATGATAATTGTTTAAAATATTCGGGTAATTCTGTTTCCAGGCAAATGGTTTTGCCGGTTACCGGATGGCAAAAAGATAATCCCTGCGCATGCAAACATAATCTCTTTGCCCTAATTTTAAAATCCCGCCGAAAGGCAAATCTATCATCGCCGATAATCGGATATCCGATTTGCTTAAAATGACGGCGAATCTGATTTTTGCGCCCGGTTAACGGCTGAATCCTAACCGCCGTAAAATCCGGGAACCTTTGAATCACCTGATAGCGTGTAACCGCCGGCCTGCCGCCGACCGGATTCCGGATAATACCCTGCCCCTTAAGTAACTTTCCATTAACAAAAGCAAAATAGGTCTTGTTAATCTTTCTTTCTTTAAATGCCTGCATCATTGCTTTTTGAATGGATTTACCCTTACTAAGGATAATTATGCCTGATGTATTGCGGTCAAGCCGGTGACAAGGGTGCAAGCGATAAACCAGCCCCCTATTCTTTAAATCATCATTTAATATCTTAAGCAGGGTACGCGTTTGTTTTTTCGGGGCAGGGATGGTAAGCAGACCCGATGGCTTATCTACTGCCAAAAGCCAATTGTCTTCGTAAACAACAGGGATATTCATCTTTTTAAGCCTTAGACTTGTCTTATCCTGCTTTCTGTGATGATTATATCTTATCTTGAGTCGATAAACAAGCGTATTTTGTATTGACCGGGGGTATGATTATCCTTTTTGACTAAACCTTACTGCGGATTTTTAAA
Organism: Candidatus Omnitrophota bacterium; assembly: GCA_043816835.1. GTDB lineage: Bacteria > Omnitrophota > Gorgyraeia > Gygaellales > JAHJCI01 > JBDRHJ01. Next base: position 6,652 of record JBDRHJ010000119.1, on the reverse strand, counting down.
GATGCTAATCCTTAAGAATTAACCATTTACCATTGCCATCGAATTCCTGCCTCAACCCATCTCCCCGGGCTAGGTATACCTTCAATATCTTGATATCCAACATTAAATAGATTGTTTATCCGGCAAAATATCCTTGCATCTTCGCCTGCCTTTTTAGAAGGCCCTGCTTCCTTAAAATCTAGCTTACGCCAAAGGGACAAATTTGTTAAAAGCCATCCGTTACGCTGCGGCCTTTTTTTATATTGCAACTCTATCGATGATGAAAAAAAAGGCAAATCAAATTCAACAAAAGAATTTAAAAGATGCGTAGCGTAGTTCTGTCCGTATTTATAAAGCCATCCGGAATCCTTAAGGCTTCTATCAAGATAGCTGTAATTAAAACTAAGGTTAAAGACAGGATTTAACCTTATGCTAAAATATGATTCAATACCAAAACAATCGGCCTTAAGCATATTCATTGCCTGCCAATTATCCCCAGGCACCTGTTTTACCCAATTAATCAAATCATCTTCCTGCCTAAAAAAAGCAACTAATCCGATATTAAATCCTTCCGGATAGTAATCATAACCCAGCTGATAAGTAAATGACTTTTCGGAAACAAGATAATCGCTTCCTATGGTTGTAGGATCCTGGTAATAAAGTTCGGTAAACGAGGGTTTTCGTATCGTATTAGAAACACCCAGGCTTACGCGCTGGTTAAAGGGAAACGAATAAACCAGCGCCATTGACCCGGTAACCCTATTTTTAAAGCTGTCAAAAAAATTATAGGCTAAGCTATTATCCAGAAAAATCCGCTCGCTTAATGCCTTCTGAATATCCATTGATACACTACCCTGCCCGCGAATATGCCCTCCCAAGCGCCGGGAATTAATCATTTCCTGTTGATATTGCGCAGCTAAAACGAAATGGTCAAAAAATCCTTCGAAGATTTGAGCCGACAACCCAGTTGTGTATACATCTGTGTAATGATGATTCAAATAACTGGATTTTATCTGGGTTTTATCCAGCATAAACTTATCATAATGACGGCGCCAAAGGAATTTTGGTTTAAATAAAAAGCTATCGGTATTTAAATTTAATCCCGCGCTAACAATCAGGGTTTTTGTCCATTCCTTAGAAGGGTACCCGCTATTAGGGGTATAAAAATCATAGGCCCCGAATTCCTTCTCATCATAGCCGAGGAATAAATTTGCCTCCTGTTCCTGATTAAATCTAAGGTTAGAAGACAGGCTCCCGGTTGATATTTCAAAATCAGTATCATACCTGTAACCGGCAGATTCCTTTTGCTCCAAAGAAAAGCGCAAGCTAAGATTATCGCTTTTATTAACCAAGCTTAAACGGGTAGCTAGTGTCTGATGCTGGCCAGAAGAAAACATGAAACTATTCTTTGAATCCCAGGGAGATTTACTGACTATATTAACAATGCCCTTTAATGCATTCAGCTCAATACGTTCAATATCGCCCAAGGCTAGGGGGATATCGCCGTTATGATGCCCTGTCTGAGGATCGTTCAACCGCTGGCCATCAAGTGAGATCGCTAAACTTTCAAATCCCAAACCGCGCAGGGAAAAATCGGTTTGCACCCCGTAACCAAGTGAGCGGGCCTGCGTATCTATCCCCAAAAAACCAATTGCCTCGGGAAGAGACCTCGCTGATGAATCTTCAAGCTGGCTAATTTGCAGGCTATAGTTATTGCTTATTCCGGTTGACTTGGATACGACAATCTTATCTAAGGGATAGGGCTGACCGGCAAACGAGAATGAAGCAGAAAACAAAAATAAAAAAATAATCCCGCACCTTATAATCATAATATGATTATTATAAAAAGTGCGGGAAGAATGTCAACCTAAAATATTATTCGCGTTTACAATGTGTAATATCCCCGGAGATTACCCTTTTGATTATTCCTGAATCCTGCCGGATTAACAATCCGCCATCGGTATCAATATCCACCGCCTCGCCAATAAGCTGATCTCTATCAACGCCCGTGCCCAATCTAACCCTCCTGCCGAGGGTAGCGCTAAAATGGCGCCATTTATCCAAAGATTGCCTTACCCCTTGTTTTTGAAAATGGAGATATTCTTTTTCAAAACAATGAAGAATAGCCTTAAGCAGGCTCAGGCGTTTTACCTCACGGCCAACTGTCTCCTTTAAAGAAGTAGCCGAAAAGGGAAGGCTTTTTTTATCGGTATTTACATTTATTCCCATCCCGATAATGATTGCGTGGACTGCGTCCATCTCCGCGCTTAATTCAGTTAGTATCCCTGCGGTTTTTTTGTTGTTTAATAAAATATCATTGGGCCATTTTATCTGCGCCTGACACCCTAAATGCTGCCTTAAGGCTTCGCATATCGCAACCGCAGAAATAAGGGTTAAAATAGGGGCTTGCTGGGGGGGAATCCTGGGCTTAATAATTAAAGAAATATAAATTCCTTTATACCTAGGAGACAACCACGCCCTGCCCATTCTCCCCTTACCCTTTGTCTGGCCTTCGGCAATAACCAGCGTCCCTTCCGGGGCGCCCCCCAATGCCAGTTCAATTGCCTTGTCCATAGTTGAAGGCAGGCTAAGATAATAATAAATCTGCTTGGCAATGAGTCTGTTTTTCAGGTGATATTTAACCTCCCAAGGGAAGAGCCGGTCAGGACAAGAAAGCAATTTATACCCTAAATGCGGGACAGCGGCAATATCATACCCTGAATCCCTTAATTCTTGAATATGCTTCCATATTGCCGCACGGCTTACATTCAGTTCCCTGCTTATCTCTTCGCCGGAAACATGACCCGGCCTTTTTTTTAGAAAATAGATTGTTTCTTCGTTAACGATCATGTTTTTCCCTCACGAGGTCAAGCCTCAATAATTATACCCCGACTACAAAACTGTCCGAGGCTTTTTGCCTCGGACAAAATTGGTAAACCCGATTAGAGAACTTCGCCCCGTAACGGGACTGCGTTCTCTGGCGGGGTAAAAGCAGAATTACTTATTTAATCTTTAATGCTTCTTTTTTCTTTTTTCTCTCCAGCTTTGCATTGCCCGCTTAACATCTTCTTGTTCTTTGACAATAAGAAAGTCTATATATTTTGATAGTTTATTTTGATCTTGCGGTTCGGAGAAAACAGTAAAAAAAACACCTAAACCGTAAACCTTCCCGGGCTGCGCCTCTCTAAGCAAACTGCACCTAAACACATCAACTTGACATTTCAGGCTTCCAATTAATGATTGATCATTGCTATAGGCAGGAATTTCTATTGTTATATCGAGCTTTACCCCCAATGGGATATCCTGCTCAATTTCGATATAAGACCCCAGCCGGCTGATATTTTGTGTCCGGGCATAAATCAAGGGATTATCTAAATAACTTAAGGATACCGGCAATTCTACCTTTAATCTTTTTTCCCTTCTTCTCTCAACCATTGCTATTGCACCTGGCTAGAAACGCACTTCCATTGCCCGCGGAGGACATACCTTAACGCAAAGCTCACAAGCAATACATTTATTATCATAAAAATGTACTTTACGGGTGAGCGGGTCGGTTACTAAAGCACCGGTAGGGCAAATAGGAACGCACACGCCGCAATCCGAACATTTAGATTCATTGCGGATAACATCCTGGCTTAAAGGCTGGGTTTTTACCCCGCAAGAGGTTAAAAATTTTACCCCTTGGTCAAAATCCTTTTTCTCGCCAACAAGTTCCAGGATCATTAATCCTTCCTCTTGCGGCGTAACATAAGCCTTAAGGATATTAAACTGGAGATTATGCTCCTTAACCAGCTTATAGATGATTGGTTGATCTACTAACCGATGGGGAAAATGTAAAACTATACGCTTGGAAATCATACGCTAACCACCTCTTTTACCTCTGGTATTTCTTGTTTAAGTGCTTTTTCAATTCCCATTTTTAGAGTCATTTGGCTCATCGGACAACACCCACAGGCACCTGTAAGCTTTACCTTAACTATGCCGTCTTCACTTACATCCACCAGTTCAACATTGCCGCCATCAGCTATAAGTGCGCCCCTCACTTTATCTAAAGCCTTTTCTACTTGTTCCCTCATGCTGTCTCCTTTTTTTTATATTCGTAATGCATTCAAAACCTCTGCTTTTAGTGCCCCACAGCAAATAGTTTGATTAATCCTGCTGCTTTCAATTGATACACGAACCTCGTGATTGCCTTGATCACAATAACGCGCCAAGATACCGGCGCTTGACTCTAAGAGCTCCTGAGAAGGGGCCTTTGTCTTTAGTATACCTGTTGGCCCGGGGATATCTATCGGCTCCAGAAAAAGATTATCCGGCTGAATAAAACCGGCTAGAGATTTATTTTCCTCGTGGTTTCGCCCGAGAATCAGCTTGGCCTGGCTGGATAAACGAAAATGACGCCCTATCTTCAAAAGCCCGATATCATCTAAATTAAATTCCCTTTGATAGGTTAATAAATCTTTTAACCTCCGGCTAAAGCGCGGGTCGGTTAAAAGGCATCCCCCGGCCGGCTGGCCAAAGCCTTCTAATCCCAGCTCGCTTGCCAGCCTCATCTGAGGTTTACGCGACCTTCCTGAAAAATCAAAAAGCTTATCGCGCTTAATCCAATCCCTCTGTTCAGGGATGGTCTCAGGCAAGAGTTGCGCAGAAAGCGGCCGAAGAAGTAAACCTTCCAATCCGCTTTCTTTTTCGATTTTTATTAAAGCGCCTCTATTTTGCGACATCGGCCTCTGGCCCAAGACTTCACCGCTAATTACAAAATCTGCCTTGGTTTCAGGCATAAGTTCTTTAGCTTTTTTTAACATAAAAATATGGCAGTCAATGCAGGGATTCATATTCTTACCAAAGCCAAAACGGGGATTCTTAACCAGGTCTAAATACTCTAACGAAATATCAATCGGCTTTATCTTAATATCAATATTCTGCGCTATTTTCCCTATTCGCGGATGCGTAAAAGAAGTAATAAAAGCCACGCCGAACACATCAATCCCCTGAAGCTTGATTATCTTGGCTGCTAAAGCGCTATCCAATCCCCCTGAAATTAAAGCGATTGCCTTCATTGCCTCTTTCCTTGCTATTGTTTCCTGATTAATTCGCGGGCAACCTTTCTGCCGGAAAGCAGCATTCCCCCAAATATCGGGCCCATACGCGGGCCACCGAATACGGCATTTGCTGCCATGCCGCAAACATAAAGCCCGGCACAAACCTGCTTGGAATTCTTAACAATTGTATCCTCGGCCAAATCCGCCCACATTGATTGTTCCCCCATAACCCTGCCGTTCTTTGTCTTTAGTTTTATCTGGCTTTTCTTTTCCGTAATACGCACAACTTCGGCAGCATGGCCGGTGGCATCAATAACAGACTTTGCCCTTATCGTAATCGGGTCAACGTGCAGGTTTGCCATGCCAACTGCCGACCAATTCAGCACTAAGCCGCAAACACGGTTTTTACGCACCATTACGTCTTCAGCAGAAATAAGATTGAATATCTTTACCCCTGCGTGAATAGCCTTAAAACATAAACCGGATGCCGCCTCCAGGGAATCAGTCAGATAATAATCCTTTTGATATCGCCGTGTCTTTATTCCTAATTCATCGAAAATTCCCTTTGCCTTTGTCTGCACAACAATTTCATTAAACATCATTCCGCCGCCCCATATGCCGCCGCCGACGGATAATTTACGCTCAAATATCACCACCCTTATTTTAGCCTTGGCAAGATAATAACCGCAGACCATTCCTGCCGGCCCTGCCCCGGCAATAGCCACATCGACATCCAAAGAATCCAGTAATTTCTCATAATAAGACTCAATAATTGCCCGGGAAACCTTAATTTCATCTAATTTCATATTCTATCTCCTCCCCTAGCGCGAAAAACTAAAAAATAATACCCCTTTAATGGGCTTACGTAGGTATTATTATATCACAAAAAATTCATTTTGGAATGGCTTCTCGATATCTTAACATGGGTCACCCCCCGAACTGCATTAGTAAGGTAGATCGCATCTGCCTGAAGCAAATCCTTACGCCGGAGAACCTTTTCTGAAATAAAACCCGCATGCTTTTTCATAAAATACGCCCGATAAACCCCTGCCAGAAGCCCGCAGCTTACTGGCGGGGTATAATACATCTTTGCCTTGGAAATAAAAATATTTGATATTGCCCCTTCAGTAATTTCATTTTTTTCATTTTCGAAGATAACATCAAAAAAGCCTCTCTCCTTTGCCTTGCGGTATTGCCGATCATATAATTTGCGGTTAGTTGTCTTATGATAAAGAAAATCCGTCCGGGAATCAGTCTTTTTCCTTGCCAGGGTTATTTCAGGTGTACCCCTATTTTGATTATTTTTAATGCGTTGATAACTTAAACGAATCTCCCCGCCGGAATTAAGCAAAAGCCTGATCCGATAAGCAAAGGCGGGGTTTAGGTATTTACGTATTGCCTTTAACCTTTCCCTTGCCTTCCCTTCGTTAAAGGAGAAACCAAAATAGGCGGCAGAAGATTTCATCCTCGCGAAATGATAAGAAAGAAGCGGGAAACCGGATTTTTTTGACCAGCGCATTGTCTCGATTAACTGGAATTTTCTTTTCCTCCCCGGCCTGTCTGAATATGGTTCTTTTTCCTGTTTACTATCTTTATTCAAAGGGGTAAAAAACAACGCTTTAAGTTTACAT
>JBDRHJ010000118.1:0-10391 GCA_043816835.1 Candidatus Omnitrophota bacterium | reverse complement strand
AGGTCTTGATCCGGGGTGGTTATCGGCTTAATATCAAATGTATCCTGCAACACCTTTAAAACATTAGGCGTTACAAAAGCCGGCAATGTCGGCCCTAATCGAATGCCCTTGATGCCTAAATGAAATAAGGTTAAAAGGATTGCCACTGCCTTTTGCTCAAACCAGGATAATATAAAGGATAACGGCAATTCATTAACCCCGCAATTAAATGCCTTGCTTAAAGCCACTGCCACCTGAATTGCAGAATATGCGTCGTTACACTGCCCAACATCAATAAGCCGCGGTATGCCGTCTATATCCCCAAAATCAAGTTTATTAAACCTGTATTTACCGCAAGCAAGCGTTAAGATAACGCAATCCTTAGGGACTTTCTCGGCAAATTCGGTATAGTAATTTCTGCCCGGCTTGGCGCCATCACATCCGCCGATTAAAAAGAAACGGCGGATTTTTCCCTTTTTAACTGCATCAACAATCTTATCCGCCAATCCCAAAATCGCAGTATGATGGAATCCGGTGGTTATCTTTTTACCCGGTGTTTCAGAAAGCGCCGGCAGCTCTTTTGCCTTTTTAATAAGCGAACTAAAATCCCTTGTCTTAAGATGTGTTGCCCCTTCTACGCCGGTAACCCCGATAGTAAATAAGCGGTCAAGGTATGTATTCGCAGGCGGGATTAATACGCAATTCGTGGTTGCCAATAATGCCCCCGGGAATTGCGCAAATTCCTTTTTCTGCTCCTGCCATGCCCCGCCGTAATTTCCTACTAAATGCTTGAATTTCCTTAACTCAGGATACCCGTGCGCCGGCAACATTTCACTATGAGTATAAACATTAACCCCTGTCCCCTCTGTCTGTTTCAATAATTCATATAAATCAAGTAAATCATGCCCGGTTACCAGAATCCCCGGCCCTGCCTTTGTCCCTGTCTGGACCCCTACAGGAACAGGATTGCCGAAACGCTGTGTATGCACCTTATCAAGCAGCTGCATTGTCTTTAAATTAAACTCCCCGCACTTAAGCACCATGTCGATATGCTGCTTTAAATCAAAACTAACATTGGTAACCGTCTTAAAAAGCGCTTCGTGCATAAACCCGTCTATCCCGGCGTCAACCCCGCCTAACTCCCTTGCGTGAAACGCATAAGCGGCAATCCCCTTTAAACCATAAAGAAGGACCTCCTGCAAGCTTTGAATATCGGGATTTTTTCCGCAAACACCTGATTTTGTACAGGCTAACCCGCCTGCTGTTTGTTCGCACTGATTACAAAACATATCAAACCCCCTTATAGTTTTATATTGGATTTTAATAAACGCGCTATTGTTATGCCCTTAAATTCCTTTTTTACGATTTTTTCTATTCTTTGCACCTCTTTCCTCAATACGCATTTTGAGCGATTTGCGCATATCTTATTCCTAAACATACATTCTGAAAACTGGATATCGCCCTGGAATAGCTTTACCACATCAACTACTGCTATCGAATCAGGCTTCTTATTGATTTTAAAACCGCCCCTGCTTCCTTCCCTTGATATTACCAACCCGTTCTTGATAAGCTCGCGCAAGATCCGCCTTAGATACTGATAAGGGATATCCTGCTCTTTAGCAACCTGGCGCGCAGAAATAAAAGCGCCCTTTTGGCGCGTCAGTTCTAATAACGCCCTTACCGCATAATCCGTATTCTTGGTTAATAATTTCATCGCCCTCCTCCTTACTGCTATCATTATAGTATCAGTTAGTAATTTGTCAAGCCTTTTTTCTAGGTATTTAAAAATAAAAACCCCCTGCAGCCTACTTCGTCGCAGGGGGTTAAATTAGAGTATTTGCTTATTCTAATATTTTTGAGATCTGGTACATAATCCCTTCGGCAACTGCCTGCTTAGGAATCATCATCTGCCTTGCGGTTACCTTTACTTCTACTTTCTTTTTATCCTTTTGGCTCATCTCAAGCGTAACCCCGCTGCCGTATACATTTGCCTTTATTAGATGAGCATCCTTATCTTCCTTAGAAACCTCACCGATATCCTTAATAAGCCCAAGCACCTTTTTATATGCCTGGTCGATATTGGCCCTGTATTCAAAAGTACTGCTATCTTCTCCGATTAAAATACCCGCAATGCCCGCAGGCAAAAATGCAACCCCTAAAACGGTTGCTGCGCCGTAAATCGCCGCCCCCTTCATCCCTGCCGGCCCCATTGCTTCGAGCATAAGCAAGGTTGCGAATTTTTCAGCGCTTCTAATATCCTTATATACCTTATCAGTAACCCCGATATTATAAGCAAGAATAACCGGGGATTCGCCCCCGGTATAATCTTTAACAACAACCTTGCCTAAATTTAATCGCGCCTCGTCAATCTGTATCGCCATCTGCTTAACCGGCTTTTTCTCTTGGGATTCATCTTTCCGGGCAGGTTCTTTTGCCTGCTCTACGACCTTTAGGGAATCAACATTTAGTTCGCCTTGTTTATTTCTCACAAGGATCATCTCTTTTAAATCAAGAATCACCAGCGGCAAATGAAGCTTCCCCTTTAATATCTGCGCTAAATCATATTCAACGCTTACTTCGTTGATGTCAATCAGCACCCCCTCGGGAAACCCCTTTGGGTTATATACCCTGAATCCCTTTATCTGTACTGCCTGGCGAAACACCCCCACAGAAAGGCCCTCAATTTGGACCTTTGCCCCTAAAATAAAAGATGCACCGTTGGTAACAACCGTTTTAATCAGCGGGTTTTTTATAATACCCAGCCCAAAAAATATGATTACAATAATTACTAGAATCTTTTGCCATTTCTTCATTAAGCGCTCCCAGGTTGTAATTGTTTGCGCAGCAAGGGAATATAGGCTATATCTTTAATATATTACCGGGTTAATTCAAAGATTTTTCCTTCGATTAATTTCTTATGCTTTTGCTCCTCATTCGCCAAAGATGTAAGCAGATCTTTTATCTCCGAATGCTCTATGGCTAACTTCCCGTATAAAACTATTGCTGCCTTTTCCTTTGCCAATGCTATTTCTAATGCTTCTACCGGAGTCATCAAACACCCCCATAATGAGTCCCGGCGTATCGTCGGGACGAATTATCCCCCCCCGCTTCCTTTATTATTTTTTCCTAATTACTATCTTTCTTTTGCATTCTCATAGCATTCCAAAGAACAAAAAGGCGGGTGCCATTTTATTTTTTCCCCGCAATAATCGCAGCGCGTGAACTTTAAGTAATTAACATAAAAAACATAGCAAAAAAGTACAGTAATGCCCGCAGTAATAATTATCGTGATTATCTGCTTTTTATTCATTTTATTCTATGAGAACCAATCCAAAATAGTTTGCCTTACAATAAGCTGACCTTACGACTTCAATCTTATAACCGTTATTCCGCACAGTCTTAAATACATCTATCCCGCTCGCCTCCATAGACGGCCTTGCTTTATAAGCGTGTTTGCACCTTGCATTTATATTACAACGCGAACAAAGGTCGCAAGGGCCTGCCCCCATTCCAAATGCTTTATAAAAACCGGAAAGAAACGCCTCTTTTTCTATTTTAAAAACGATCCCTGTAATATCTGCTTCATCATCCCCATGAACCAAAATAGCCTCTTTAAAACAATTTAAGACCTTTTGGGTTTGTTCGGGGCGAGGTGAATAAGGAGGACAGGTTAACCTTTTTCCAAAACCCGGACAACCATATTGACACTTGTTCCTTACCCATGCCCCTGTCTTAATAGTCGAAGTTTTTATAATTTTGCAGTCCTTGGCTCCGAATTTAAGGCCCTTTTTACATAAAAAATCTAATGATTTCTTTGCCATCTATCCTTTTAGGCACCTTCCCCTAGTTTGTAAGTTGTTAACAGGCTAAAGGTTATAGGAACAGTTTTCTTAAAACTTATTCTCCGGCTAAAGCCAAGTAGGGGTGGGCTTATTTTTTCTTTACTTTTTGCCGCCGCCCATTTTGCTCTTACCGCCTGCACCTGAGCCACCCTTAGGGCCTGAGGACTTGTCTCTTTGTTTATGATCCGAACTTGCGCCTGCACCTGGGCCGTCTTTAGGGATTAGAGGATTATCCTTTTGTTTACGATCCGGACTTACACCTACACCTGGGCCGCCTTTAGGGCCTGGGGGATTATCTCTTTGTTTAGGATCCTGACTTACGCTTGGTTTATCTTTTTGTTTCGGAGCATCTTTTTTGTTGTCTCCTTTGGAAGTATTCTCTATCTCTTTTCGGTAAACATTGCCTTCATCGTTTGTATTGACCCTATCCTGCCACTGCTCTTCTGCTTGAAGTTCATACTGATCAACTTCACCCTCATAATTCTTATCTAAACGCTCTTTAACCTGTTTTTCAGCATCCCCCATTGCGCCATCTTTCTTCTTGTCGACTTTATCGCGCTGCTCTTGAGCAGCCTTTATATTACCAACTTCATTCTTATCTTGAGCAAACAACGCTTTAGGCGCAGCTATACAAAAAACCATTCCTAGTACTAAAATTAAAGTTTTCATTCTTCCCCCTCCTTTATATTGATTGTCTATATTTTACCACAAAGAAAAACCCCATGCGATTTATTTCGTTATAAAGGTTCAAATCAGGGTTTCTCCTCCTAAGAGTTATCTAGAACCGGCCCTAAAATTTTGGTTTTTGTGGGGTTATTCATTTATTACCTTCATAAATAACCCGTACCATTCTTTCTGTTCGGCGTTTCCGTCTTTTGCCGCATCAAACTCTGCCTGAAACATAGCATAATATTCTTTCTGCCCACCGCCAAATATATTCTCCAGTTCATCCATCGAGAATTGCGAACCTTCTTTATCTAAAGAAAGATCTGCTCCATCCCAATTAAATACCACTTTTCTGTTAGCCGTGAATAAAGGAAATTCCCCTTTTCCTTCTCCTTCTTTTGGTTCATAGGTGTATGTATCGGCATCAACATCTATTGTATAGTTTAGGGTTAAAACTTTATCAGAATAATCCATATTTGATTCATACTTAAGATTAAACATCCTTCCCCATCCGGATAAATATCCTTCATTTGGACAGTAAAGCAAGGGCTCTACTTTATCATCTGATATGGCATAGAGTGTATTTATGAACCCGACAAGGTTGGTTCCCGAAGCGCCGAGCTCATTTATGTAAAATAACTCATCATCCAGGAATGTTACTTCCGGCACAGTATAATTTTCGAAAAGGGCATATGTATAGTCAAAATACGCCCATTCGTCTTTTCTCTTTTTAAAAAACAGAAATTGGTAATCGCGGCTAAACGCCAAAGAGCTGTTTATACGCAGAACCTTAAAATCACCATTTGAGTAAAGTTTGGCTTCGGGATTCGGTATATTCCATTTCTTTTCTGTGCCAACCCTATACCCAAACAGGAACTCATGCGAATCATCCCATAAAGGTTTTGGCTTTATTCCTGCCTTCTTCCAAAGCCTATATATATCTACTGCCGGATAATAATAACCTTCACTTGGCGTGAGCAATTCTGCAAGTTCCGGACTTTCCTTTACAGCCTGCTCACTAAGCCTATTCAGTTCTTCATCAGGCGGCTCATAAAGTTGTTCAACATTAGCAAGAAAGTCTTCTGCTTCTTTAAGGGTTAGCTCTGCAGCAGAGATAGGGGAAGAAAGTAAGAGTAATATTAAAATTGGCGGGAGAAAGGGTTTCATTTAAAATTACTAAAATATTAACTGGTAATATTGATTTAGCGATTTCAAAGAATTAATTAACGAAACTACTAAATAATAAGTCAAAATAATAACAATGCTGCTTATGACTATCTTTGTTCTCTGGCTGAAGCGAGGATTAAGCCAAACTAATGGTAAGGCGAATGGCCCAATGCATAAAAAAGCGATTACTAACATACGGGTTTTGAAATACCATTTATCTTGCGGCTTCTTACTCAAAAACTCTCCGCAATACCTGCACTTCACAGCATCATCCTGGATTTCTTCTGCACAATAAGGACATTTTTTCATTATGCGCCTTTCCATAATCAGCCCCGGCGTATCGTCGGGACGAATTATCCCCGATAGCAACGAGAAAATGTAGACCTTTCCTTTCCCGCTGCCCAATAAGTATTATCTTCGGCGGGATCCCGCTCTGCGGGAAAAAGGAATCAGGAAAGTCTAATCCTTCTGGATTAGAATAAATTTTCGAAGTGCTTTGCTGCCGGGGCAAATTTATGCTAGTTGTTTGCCGTAATCAATACACTTACTAATCGCATCTTCATCCGGATTCCACATAGCTCTTATCCCATCATCAACAATCTCAAAACCGGCATTTTTTAATAACTCAGTAAGCATTTTTACGGATTCACCGCTCCAGCCATAACATCCGAAACAAGCTGCTTTTTTGCCCTTAAATTGCAGCCCCCTGATTTCTTCCAGGATTCCTGCTACCCCGGATAATATCCCCCTGTTAATTGTCGGGGAACCAACAACAAGGCTTTTGGATTTAAAAATCTCTGTTATGACATCATTCTTATCAGCTTTAGAAACATTGTAAATCCTGACAACTACTTCCTTATCCGCCTCTCTTATACCTTTAGCTATGCTCTCAGCCATTACCCTTGTGCCGTTCCACATCGTGTCATAAATAATCGTAATTTGGTTTTCTTTATAGCTATTTGCCCACTGCATATATTTATCTATGATCTGGGACGGATTTTTACGCCATATCACGCCATGGCTTGGACAGATTATATCAAGCGGAAAATTTAATCCGGCAAATTCCTTTATCTTATTATTAACCATCTTGCTAAATGGGGTCAATATATTGGCATAGTACTTTATACACTCAGTAAATAGTTCTGCCTGGTCCACAAGATCGTTGAACAAGAGGTCCGTAGCATAATGCTGGCCAAAAGCATCGTTGCTAAATAGTATATTATCGCCCGTTAGATAACAAAACATGGTATCAGGCCAATGAAGCATCGGGGCTTCAACAAAAATCAGCTCTTTCTTGCCTAAACTTAGTATATCGCCTGATTTTACCGGGTGAAAATTCCAATCTTTGTGATAATGCCCCATTAATGACTCAACCCCGTTAATCGTACAATAAATAGGCTTATCCGGGATATGGCTCATTAATTCTGCCAAGGCACCGCTATGGTCTATTTCTGCATGATTAGCAATAACATAATCAATCTGCTTTAAATCAATTTCTTTTGAAAGCTTATGGATAAATTCCTTAGAGAACGGGCTCCAGACAGTATCAATAAGCGCTGTCTTTTGTTCTTTTATCAGATATGAATTATAGGTTGTCCCTTTGTGTGTTGAATATTCATTCCCATGAAACCTGCGCAATTCCCAATCCACCTTCCCTACCCAAAAAACATTATTCTTAATATGCATAATCCTAACCCCCTTCTAGAATATGGGGCCTTTAGAAACTGCCCCAATTATGGCTCATTTCATTATACACCCAAACAAAAAACCCCTGCAAACTATTTCGTTGCAGGGGATCGGTTTAGCATTGGCTTAAATTTTAGGCGGCCTGGGGAAGTATTTGGGGTGACCGCGCCCTTTGAATTTTATCCCTAACGCTTTTTTGAAGGGGAACGAGTTCTAACCTTACCTTAAACCCTATAAATAATAGAACCTTATCTAGAGTAACTACGCTGCTAAATTCGCCGTTTTCAATCTTGGATAAGTGCTGTTGAGTTATCCCGAGCTTTCTTGCCAATTGTTTTTGAGTAAGACTGTTTTTTACGCGATAGTCAACAATATGTTTAACTATACCGAGTTTTTGCTCTTCTAGTTCGTAAAGTTCTTTAAAATACGGATCTTTTAATTTTTCCTTTAAGTGTTCATTTACGCTTCGCATCTTAGTCACCTACCCTACTTAAAAATACCCTTCTTCTTTCAATTGCCAATTTTTTTTCTCTCTTTGGGGCTCTGTTTGACTTTTTCAAAAAGCCATTGGTAAATATAATTTTATTCTTATTAAAAAAGAAATATAGCGCCCTGATTGTTCCTTCCCTACTATGAAACCTTAACTCGTAAATATCATCTCCTATGTATCTGGAATGGGGATAAGGTAATTTCTCGCCAAATTCTTCCAATAGACCTTTCTTGAAAAAGAACTTTCGCTGGCTCCTATAATCTAATGAATTAATAAATTCTTCAACCGGCGATCTACCTGACCTGGTTGTAAAATAAAAACAGGAATAATTAAGGGGTGAAACCCTGTCGATGTCCATCTAAAATATACAACTAAATAGTTGTATTGTCAAGTCCGATTTCCAGCCTTATGCCACTTCCTTCTACTACAATAGACGTAAGAAGAGGTAAAATCTCACATAAAAAAACCCACCCTGCTTTTAGCAAGGTGGGCTGGATTTTTAGTATTGAATTTATGTGGCTGGGGTGACCTTAATAGCGCGAGGCCCCTTCTGCGAGCTCTCAACATCAAACGATACTTCCTGTCCTTCTGTTAAGCTCTCAAACTTATTGTCAAGCACGCCAGTCTGATGAAAGAATACCTCACTGCCATCCGTATCACTAATAAATCCAAAACCTTTATCTCGAATCACTTTCTTAATTGTACCTTTATGCATCTTAACCCTCCTTTTGTGTATTATATATCATAAATATTAGTTATGTCAAGCCATACTCAAGAAAAGTGGTGTCAAGAAGTGGCAAAATCTCACCAACTATTTTACAAATAAAAAGGGCTAAACGGTTAAGCCCAGCCCTGAAAAATGGCTCCCTTTCGTGGGCGAGCTTAGAATAACTTTATTCGGCCTACCAGAGAACGAATTAGCTGAAATTGTAGTATATACTTCAACAAAGGGCCGGTTCTAACTTAAAAATCCCTTGACTAATGGGGAGCATTACACTATCTATTTAGGTAAACAGTTGTTTCTCCAGCAGCATTCTAATTGATCACAATAATCATTGGCTGTACCAAAACAAGGAAAATTACCTTCGGCGACCTGAATAGAGTGGATCAGAATCTTTTTTTTCGTACCTGGTTTAGGTTTTATTCCTAACTTCCCTGCCTTTTCTTTCAATTCTTTTAACTTCATCTCTTCCTCCTAACTGACTGTATGTTTTGCTTTTTCTTCCCCTAAAAACCATTGTGTATCCTGGAGCTCCTTTTGTGCTGTTTGGAATTGTGTTCTTAGCTGGTTAAGTTGAGATTCTAAATCCTGGCATCTGGCAAGAGAATCTTTCAAAACATTCTCTAATTGTTCTCTTTTAGTCTTTTCTTCTCCCAGATACCACTGTGTTTCATCAGACTGCTGCTTAAGTTTCTTAAAATCTTCTTCGATTTTTTGGATATATTGGTTTTTCCCTTGCAGATCATTTTCTAACTGTTGGTTTCTCGTCTTTTCTTCCCCCAGATACCATTGTGTTTCGTTAAGGCTCTTTTCAATGGTTTGCATTCGCTCTTCGCTTTGCTTCGTAACCTCAATCACTTTATCAATATCAATCACTAATCTTTGTTTATCTAATTCCAATTCCTGAGACAGAATAGGTTTATTCTCTTCCATACTCCCTCCTTTTTAAACCGCCCCTTTACTTTGGGGATATTGCCTTATTTTATTTTTCTCTCCCTGAGGCTTTCTTAAGAGCTTCAAGAAAATCAGGATGAACCTTAATTCCTAATGCTTCTACTTTATGCACATTTTCCCAAGTTTTGTCATATTCCTGTTTATAGAAATAAGCAAGTCCTCGCTCGAAGTAAGCATCAGCATCGTCAGGGTTAATTTCTATTGCCTTGCTGTAGTCAGGGATGGCTTGATCGTAGTTGCCTTTTTTCGCATAGGCAAGCCCTCGCTCGTAGTAAGCATCAGCATCGTCAGGGTTAATTTCTATTGCCGTGCTGTAGTCAGAGATGGCTTGGTCGTAGTTGCCTTTTTTCGCATAGGCAAACCCTCGCTCATAGTAAGCATCCGCATCGTCAGGGTTAATTTCTATTACCTTGCTAAAGTCAGAGATGGCTTGGTCGTAATTGCCTTTATCAGTATAAGTAAACCCTCGATTGTAGTAAGCATCCGCATCGTCAGGGTTAATTTCTATTGCCTTGTTAAAGTCAGGAATGGCTTGGTCGTAGTTGCCTTTTTTCGCATAGGCAAGCCCTCGCTCGAAGTAAGCATCAGCATCGTCAGGGTTAATTTCTATTACCTTGCTAAAGTCAGAGATGGCTTGATCGTAGTTGCCTTTATCAATATAGGTAAACCCTCGCTCGAAGTAAGCATCAGCATCGTCAGGGTTAATTTCTATTGCCTTAGTGAATTCAATAATTGCCTGATCATACATACCTTTGTCAACATAATCTACCCCTTTATCAAAGGCTTCCTCTGCATAACTCGTGGTATAAACATTACCAACAATTAAAAATAACATTATCAATCCAATCAGCCATTTCTTTCCCATCATCACTCCTCCTTTTCCCCC
>JBDRHJ010000117.1:0-20023 GCA_043816835.1 Candidatus Omnitrophota bacterium | reverse complement strand
ATCTTTTATGCGTAATAATTTCTGAAGCGCCAAATAGAGATTTTTAATTGAATAGACGACGGTGGGATGATTAGAAGGATAGAGGCCTAGCTTGCGAATAGTCGTCGTAAGGCCGGAAACAAAATTTATACAGCTATTTTCCAAAGAATTATCTGCCATTGTTGCAAATTACAGTTAGATAATTTTCTTAAAACACGATTTAAAAATTAATAAACCAAAAAGCAACTTTAAAATCACCGGCTGTTTTTTAAACAATCTCATTATATACTACAAGAGCTATATTTCAATAAAAAGATCAGCCGAAGGATAAAATTTGTATAAAGCCCGGCTATAATATCATCGCCCATTATGCCTAGCCCCCCCTCGATAAGTTGGAACCGGTTTGCCGGATAAGGCTTGAGCGTATCGATAATCCTAAAAATCATAAAGCCTAAAAGCAAGGTTACCTTATCATGGCCTCCTGGTATGGCGAGAAAACTTATCAACATACCGGCTATTTCATCAATTACAATTTGCGGCGGATCGCGGCGGGAAAATAATTTAGCGGCACGGCCGGACAAAGAAAATCCTAAAATCAAAACCAGGAAAGTTACAAACAACAAAAGATAAAAACTCTTTCCTGAAACAAGATAAATTAATAAGCCGGCAACGCTGCCGAATGTCCCCGGGATTAAGGGAAGATAGCCGACAAAAAAGAAAGTAGTGATTAGTTTTATAAAAAATGTCTGGGTGGGTCCTGCTTTTTGTTCCTTAACCAAGGAAGTCTCCCTATTTTAAGGAGTCCATTTTACACGGGCTTTTCTCTGTGTTCTCTGTGGTTTATTTTGATTATTTAGGATGTGTTGTTTAGCACTAAAAAAATCTGCGTGCATCTACGAAAAAAGTATTTTTAACAAAGTACTAATCATTATTTAGGAGTTTATTATCCAACACTGATTCACACAGATAAAGAACAGATTCACACTGATTTAAAGGATAAAATCTGCGTGTATCTAAAAAGAATCTGTGTGTATCTATGAAAAAAATATATTTTTAACTAAGTATTTTATATCTTAGCGATTACCTTACGATTTTCCCATAAATAAGAAATCCCCGAATAAAGGGTAAGCGCAACAACAATCCACATCAATATGTATATCCCCTGGCGAAAGAACGCCTCCCATGCAGGATTCCAGGTAAAAAACCTTAACATGATTTCCTTCAAAAGAATAAACCCCAATATCAAAAAAATCACAAACATCTGAAAGGCAGTCTTATGCTTGCCGGACTTACTTGCCGCCAAGACCCTGCCTTTATTTAAACCAAATAACCTTAAGGAGGTAATCAATAATTCACGCGCAACAATAATTACCAACATCCAGGCTTCAATCAGGTGCATCTGAACAAAAGCAGCAAATGCCGCTAATATTAAAATCTTATCCGCGATTGGATCCATAAATTTCCCAAAATCGCTGATTATATTTCTCTTTTTGGCAATACGCCCATCGAAAAAATCAGAAAGGGCAGCCAAAGAAAAAATTAAAAATGCTGCTGACTTGGCAGTAATCCCTTTACAAAACAGAAAAAACATAAAAACAAAGGTTAAGACAATTCTCAGCATTGTTAATCGATTCGCGATATTCACTTATTTAGACCCTTCTGACTAAATCACTCTGTCTGATTTATCTTTTTAAGATTCACACAGATAAAAAATGGATTCACGCTGATATCAAAGAAAAAATCTGTGTGCATCTTTATACCCGCCGTTATTCTTTAAAATCTGTGTGTATCCGGTTAATTATTATTTTGCATCCCCAACTAAATCATATTCTAATGTATCAATAATCTCAACATCGACAAAATTACCGATCGACAGCTCTTTTTCTGACTTGACAAAAACCAATCCGTCAACCTCCGGCGCATCATACTGGCTGCGGCCGATATATATACCCGGCTCCTGCTTTTCCTCAATCAATACCTTCAGGGTTTTAGATTGCCATTTCTGATTAACCTCTCGCGCAATTTCCTGCTGACGGGACATAATTATATTATAGCGCTCTTGTTTACGCTTCTCTGTAACCTGCCCGGAGAAATTAAAGGCCCTGGTATCCTCCTCGCGGGAATAGATAAAAAGCCCCAATCGTTCAAATTTTACCTGTTGGACAAAATCAAGAAGCTGCTTGAATTCTTTGTCTGTTTCGCCGGGAAAACCGACTATTAAAGACGTGCGCAGGGCAACATTAGGAATATTTTTTCGAATCTTATCAATAAGTTTTAATATTCCGGATGAATTAATATCCCGGTGCATTAACTTCAAGATACGGTTATTAATATGCTGCAACGGCAAATCAACGTATTTAACGATCTGCGGATGCCGAGCAATAAGCTCAATCAGCTGATCAGTAAGCCGCTGCGGTGAAAGATAAAGCAATCTCAGCCAATTTATGTTTTTAGAGGCTTTTAAAATTTTCTTAATCAGAAAGGGTAATCTATATTCGCGATATAAATCCCAGCCATAAGCGCTTATATCCTGGCCAATAAGATTAATTTCGCGGCAGCCCTGATCATCCAATGCGCTTATCTGGGAAATGATCGATTTTGGGTCGCGGCTGGAAAATTTGGGCTTTATTTTAGGTATAACACAAAAGCTGCAGCTATTGATGCATCCTTCACAGATTTTAACATAAGCATAATGGGCCGGGCTAAGGCGAAAACGATCCTCTGTATGATTTAAAGACAGAACACCGAGAAAGGCATCGATCTCGGGCAGCTGCCTCGAAAGTTCCTCTTTATAACGCTGGCTGAGACAACCGGCAACAATTACCTTCTTTAGCTTTCCCTCGGATTTTGCCTGAATTAAATCTAATATTACCTTAATCGACTCTTCTTTGGCTTCTTTGATAAACGCACAGGTATTTACCAGTACAATATCAGCAAAATCTAAATCGACAATTTGGTATTTTTTTCTCTTTAGCCTGCCTAAAATAACCTCAGAATCCACAAGGTTGCGAGCACAACCTAAACTTACAATGCCGATCTTATTCTTAGCCATATTCGTTGTTAGGCCCAACTAGATATTAAAATTGCCTTAGACCAATTAATCTAAAAAGCAGCGATAATAAAATCTACTCCGGCACTGTTAATCCTTGTTTTGTAATCCTGATCTTCTTAACTACCTGCCCTCGCCTGCCAAAGGGCGGAAGCAGTTTGTCGTTTACTTTGACGTCTACACCGCCGGCATTGCCCAAAGAAAACTCAATCTCTTTATCTGCCTGCCACTCTTCAAAGTAGCTTTTTTTAAGAACATTACTAAAAATTGTCTTACCGTCTATTTTAACCTCAACCCAACAATCTTCCTTAGCGCGAATACCTAATTTAAGCTTGGTTTCAACCCCAGTCGCAGAAGGTAAAATATCCGGCTCAAGGATGCTTACCTTATCAGCTAGTTCCTCTAAAGGCGCTGTTTGAGAAGTAAAAATGCCCTTGCTGAACCTAAAGATAACTATCCCTAATACCAATAAGAAAATAATAAAAATGAACGGCTTTATCTTGATATTTCTTTTAATTACCGAAATATTAACATGCGGTTTAGTTAAAGGCACTGCATCTGTTTCTACCTTAGTGGAATCCGGGGTTTCTGATTTTTTGGGCTGTTGTGTGTCAACCTGTCTTTGAATAAAATCATTAGGGTTAATCCCTAAAAAAGCACAATAAATCTTCAAGAGCCCCTTGATATAAGCCGGTGCCATATTAGATACCGCATCCCCTTCCATGGCTTTAAGTGTTTGAAGATGAATCTTTGTCTTCTGAGATGCCTGCTCTAATCTTATCCCCTTGGCCTCGCGCAGCTTTCTTAAGCTTTCCCCCTGGCCGGTAGCTAACACATCTTTCTCTTTATTAGTTTTTCTTCTCAATTATTCGCCTCCGATTTCGATAAGGTATTTTCCTTTAACCATTCCTCTCTATCGACAATAATCCGGCGCGGTTTACTACCCTCGTAAGGACCGATTAAGCCCTCCTGCTCCATTGCATCAACCATTCGCGCGGCGCGCGTATAACCTAATCTCATCCTGCGCTGGAGAATCGAAACCGACGCCTGTCCGGTCTCCATAACCAAGCGCACACCCTGATCATAAAGTTCATCCTTCTGGCTAATTGCTAAGGTTGACTTCTGCTGCTCCTTTAATATCTCTTCGTCATATATTGGCTCGCCCTGGGATTTAATAAATTCCATGACCTGCTCTATTTCTTTATCAGTGACTAAACTCCCTTGCGCACGGATTAACTTTGCCTCGCCTGGTTTTAGAAAAAGCATATCCCCCTGCCCTAACAGTTTATCCGCACCATTACTATCTAATACCGTACGAGAATCTACTTTGGAGGCAACCTTAAAAGAAATACGCGCCGGAAAATTAGCCTTGATTACGCCGGTAATTACATTTACCGAAGGGCGCTGAGTAATCAAAACAAGGTGTATACCTACGGCGCGCGAAAGCTGGGCAAGGCGGGTAATTGCCCCTTCAACCTGATCTTGCGCAATAGCCATTAAATCAGCCAACTCATCAATAATCACGACAATATAAGGGATCTTTTCCTTAGTCTGATTATAAGCCTCGATATTCCTTTTGCCTTCGCGGGCAAATAACTGATAGCGTGTCTCCATTTCATTGACCACCCAGGCAAGTGCAACCGCGGCTTTTTTTGCTTCTGTTATCACCGGACAGATAAGATGGGGTAAATCGTTAAAAAGCGCTAATTCTACCATCTTGGGATCAATCATTAAAAGCTTAACCTCGTCAGGCCGGGCATGAAACAATATAGAAAGGATTAAAGAATTAACGCAAATAGTTTTACCTGAGCCGGTAGTGCCGGCAATTAATAAATGGGGCATTTGAATCAAATTGGCAATTACCGGCTCACCGGTAATATCTTTGCCTAAAGCAATGACAAGCTTTGAAGGCGCATTCTGAAATTCAGGGCTTACTAAAAGCTCCTTTAGATAAACCAGGCTGCTTTCGATATTAGGAATTTCAACCCCGACCCTGCCCTTGCCGGGAATAGGAGCGATGATTCTTGCTGACTGCGCCTTAAGCGCCAAAGCAATATCATCAGCTAAAGCAACAATACGATTCAATTTTACACCCGGGGCAGGCTCTAATTCATAACGCGTAATTACCGGGCCGCGCTCAATGTTAACTACCTTAACCCCTATGCCGAAGTCCGCTAATGTATCTTCTAATATGCGCGCATAACCGGCAAGGTCATCTTTTATCTTTCTTTCAAACAAGGGGGGCGGGGAATTCAATAAATCCAAAGGCGGTATCTGATAGCTTTTTATTTCTTGGTTACCGGCAGCCACGAATACTTCCTGTTTAGGCAGCTTTATTTTCGGTGAACTGAGTTCTCGGCGAGTTTCCTGGATCTGTGGCTTTAGGACTGAAATCTTGGGTTGGCTAGCAGGCTTAGATAAACTCGGCCTAACTACTGGTTTAAGCTTGAGCTTAGAAGGCTTAAGGGGCACACTTTTTGCAAAATTAAGAAGCCTCTTTTTTAGCCAAAATAAGGGCTTAATAATTAAGCTATCCAATTTCCTTATAATATTAATAAAAAATGTGGATAGCAGAATATCAAAAACCAGGGCCAGGGAAAGAATCGCTAAGGTAGAAAAAATTATATAAGCGCCTAGTTTTCCGAAATAGGTTAAGGTTAACCTGGAAAGGGTATAACCGGCTAGCCCGCCGTAAGAAAATTGCTGCCAGGGGCTTTGGCTGCCAAATATTGCCAACAGGGAACTAGCCCCCAATACTAAAACAACAAAACCAAATATACGGACAAACCTAATATCAATATTCTGCTGTTTAAAAAGGCGGATTGACCAGAAAAAAATAAACAAGGGGAATAACCAGCTGCTCCATCCGATAAAAAACAATAAAAAACCGGCGAGTGACGCCCCGAATCCGCGAATCAGGTTATGGGGCGGGATATTTGGCCGCGAGGTATAAAAGGATAAATCATCCGGGGTAAAAGAAACCAGGCTTGCTAAAATAAGAACCCCGACAGCAAACAAAACAATTGCCTTTATTTCATTAAACCATCTTTGCTGCATTATATTTTGCCCGAATGTACTATATTAATTCTTGATTATACGATTCACGCAGATAAAAGATAGATGCACACTGACAATCTGTGTACATCTTCAAAAAAATCTGCGTGTATCTATGAAAAAAAATGCATTTTAAACAAAATATTACCCCTAAAATTAAATCTATTCTTCTGCTATTGGTTTTTTATTTTCTGCTTCTGCTTGTATTGGTTTTTTATTTTCTGTTTCTGCCTGTTTTCGGCTAAGATTAATCCGCCCTAATTGATCAACTCCAATTACCTTGACCTTAACTTCATCGCCAATCTTAACCTCTGCCTCAACCTCCTTAACAAAATGACTAGCTAATTCGGAAACATGAATAAGGCCCTCTTTCCCCGGGGCAATCTGACAAAATGCACCAAAGGGCATAATCCGTTTTATCTTGCCGTCATACACCCTGCCTACCTCGACATCATCGGTAATTTCTTTAATCATCTTCAGGGCATTCTGTAACGCAGTCCCGTCATTAGAACCGATTAAAACCTGCCCGTCATCCTGTATATCGACTGTGGCGCCTGTGGTTTTGATAATTTTCTTTATTGTT
The DNA here is from genome assembly GCA_043816835.1 of Candidatus Omnitrophota bacterium. Classification (GTDB taxonomy): domain Bacteria; phylum Omnitrophota; class Gorgyraeia; order Gygaellales; family JAHJCI01; genus JBDRHJ01. Next base: position 13,358 of record JBDRHJ010000117.1, on the reverse strand, counting down.
TTGCCTCCCGGGCCAATCAATTCTCCGATTTTATCAGGGGAAATCTTAACGATTTCAATGTGAGGGGCAAACTCAGCTATATCCGAACGCGGCTTATCAATTACCTTGAGCATCTTTTCTAAAACCACAAGCCTGGCTTCTCTTGCCTGATCAAGCGCTTGTTTTAATAAATCCATACTAATGCCGTCAATTTTTAAATCCATTTGCGCTGCGGTTATTCCGCTTTTAGTCCCTGCAACCTTTAAATCCATATCACCAAAATGATCCTCCATGCCGGCAATATCAGTAAGGATAACTGCTTTATCCCCTTCTTTGATTAACCCCAGGGCCACCCCGCCTACTGCATCTTTTACGGGAACCCCTGCATCCATCAAAGACAAAGAAGCAGCACAAACAGTAGCCATACTCGAGGAACCATTGGACTCAAGAATCTCAGAAACTACCCTAATCGTATATGGAAAATTATCCTTAGAGGGCATAACATAACCCAATGCCCTTTCTGCTAATACACCGTGCCCGATTTCCCGCCTTCCCGGACCACGCACCGGCCTTGTCTCACCAACGCTAAAGGGGGGAAAGTTATAATGCAGCATAAATGTTTCATACCGCTCGCCTTCTAAGGATTCAATAAGCTGTTCATCATCCCCTGTACCTAAGGTAATCGCACAAAGACTTTGGGTCTGCCCTCGCGTAAATAAACTTGAACCATGGGTACGCGGCAGGATTCCTACTTCACAGGCAATCGGACGAATTTCCTTCATTGCCCTGCCGTCAATGCGCTTTTTATTCTGCAGAATAAATTCGCGCACGCTCTTTTTTTCAAGATCTGCTAAGGCTGCTTTTATATCAGAAGAGGCAAAGCCTTCAGGCGTAAGCTTATCTTCCAATTCCTTGCTCAATATCCCAATTGCCTCCTCTCGCTCCTCTTTAGTGCCAAGGGAAAGAATCTCGGCGAGCCTTTTTTTGGATAGGTCGCTAACCTGTTTATAGAGGCCTGGGTCTGTCTTTTTATAATTGGCTTGTTTCTTGGGCTTAGCGTTTTTTTGAATAAATTCTTCCTGCAAGGTAAAAATATCCTGCATGCTCTTGTATGCAAATTCTATTGCTGATATGAAAGTTTCTTCACTAATCTCATTACTTTTGGCTTCGAGCATAACTACGCCAGACTTAGTTGCAGCGACCACTAAATCAAGCTTTGACTCTTTAAGTTGCGCATAAGACGGATTTAATATAACCTGACCTTCGAAGTAGCCTACGCGACAGGCAGCCAGCGGGCCGTTAAAGGGGATATCGGAAATACCTAATGCGGCTGAGGCCCCGATTAACGCTAAAATATCAGGGTCATTTTCGCCGTCACTTGAAAGGACAATTGCCATTACCTGAACATCATTACACATGCCGTCAGGAAATAACGGCCTTATCGGACGGTCAATAAGACGGGCAGTTAAAGTCTCCTTTTTTGAAGGCCGGCCTTCGCGCTTAAAAAACCCGCCGGGGATACGGCCGGCAGCATAGGTTTTTTCACTATACTCCACGGTTAAAGGGAAAAAGCCTATACCCTCCCTAACCTCAGAAGACATACAAGCAGTCACCAAAACTACGGTTCCCCCGTAATGAACTACTACTGCCCCACCTGCTTGTTTAGCTAACTTTCCTGTTTCAATAATTAAATCCTTACTGCCAAATTTAACCTTTGTTATGTTCATAATCAATAAATCTCACTTTCTTAAGTTTAACCTACCTAAAACATCTTCATATTTCTTGCTATTTTTCTTTTTCAAATAATTAAGTAGGCGCCGGCGCTTGCCGACCATTATCAATAACCCATGACGAGAATGCTTATCCTTTTTATGCTGCGAAAAATGCTGACTCAAAAGATTAATCCGCTCACTTAAAAGGGCAATTTGCACTTCAGTTGAACCGGTGTCTTTACTATGAGTCTTAAAATCCTTAATTACCCCTTGCTTCTTTGACTTATCTAAAGCCATTTCTCCTCCCTTAATGAGTAGACAACTTATGGAGCTCGTAAGAGCGACACAAGCTGTAGGACGAAGTCCGTCTGCGAATTGTCCCGCCACAATCGTCTTATCTGCAAGTGGCGGGATCCCGCAAAATACAAAGTGCGCTTGCGGGAAACCCTTGACATTTTGGAGCGATTACTTAGAAACAAAATGTCAAGGGTAAGTTCGACCATATGACTTATGTTCGCTATCGTTCCATAAGTCATGGTCTTATTTATTATACTGCTTTAGGTGCGATAAGTCAACCCCTAACGCCCCCGCCACAGACGGGTCCGTTGCTTACATGGGAATACCGAATTTATCGCTGGCTCCTTATAAAGTACTCGCCTGGGCCTGGGCAATATAACTAGCCTTAAACCTTGGCATTCTTGATAAAACGCTTAATCTTATTAAGGTCTTTTTTGCCGGGATATTTCTCTAAGGAGCTTGAAGCATCTACCCAATCACCCGGAAACTTACTTAGTGCCTTCTTAACATTATCCGGGCCAAGGCCACCGGATAAAAATAACGGCCTCCTAGACCCCCGCAAACAACTTAAGAGCTGCCAATTAAAACTTTTACCCGTACCGCCAAATTTACCCTTTATAAAAGAATCAAGCAAATATGCCCAAACATCATATTTAAATAAATCCGCAAGCTTGATTCCTTTCTTAATCCGAAAAGCCTTAATTACCTTAAAATCCCTAAACCGCAAACAGAAATCATTTGATTCGTCACCATGAAATTGCAACATATCCAATTTTAAATCTTGCGCGATTCTGATTACGGTTGCTTCCCTTGCGTTTACAAACACGCCCGCTTTCTTTACAAAATTAGGCAGCTGCTTAATTATGATCTTGGCCTTATTCGGGCTTATATAACGCGGGCTTTTTTTGTAAAAGATAAACCCCAAGGCATCTGCGCCCTGGCCAACTGCATATAATGCGTCTTCCAAATTTGTTATCCCGCAAATCTTAACCTTAACCATTTTTTTTACCAACCCATAATCTCCTTAATCTTTATTTCGATATCTGCGGCAGCCATAATCGCCTCACCAACCAAAGCCGCCTTTGCGCCTAAGATTTTCAAAAATAATATATCCGAGTAAGACTTAATCCCGCTTTCTACCACCACCGCCTTTTCCTTAGGAATCATGGTATATAATTTCTCGGTAGTCTTGGAATCAACCTCTAAGGTATGAAGATTGCGATTATTTATGCCGATAAGCTCTGCCTTTACATTGAGCGCCTTTCTAAGGTCCTTTTCTGTGTGCACCTCAACTAAATAATCCAGGTTCAGGCTCTTGGCTAAATCCATAAGCTCAACCAGGGCATCCTGGGTGAGTATCGCGGCAATTAAAAGCACGGCATCAGCGCCAAAGGCACGCGACTGATAAATTTGATACGGATCAACAATAAAATCCTTTCTTAGGATTGGCAGGTTTGCGATTTGCTTTACCTGGCTGATATAATTGATATCGCCCAAAAAATAATCCTCTTCGGTAAGGACGGATATTGCCTGAACCCCTGCCTCGCGGTAAATTCTCGCGATTTGGCAAGGATCAAAATCCTCGCGGATAACCCCGCGGCTGGGAGAGGCCTTTTTTATTTCCGCGATAAGGGAAATACGCCTGGGGCGGTCTATTGCCTTAAAAAACCGAAGCGGCAAAGGCAAATTTTCTATTCTTGCCAATAGATCCCCTTGAGGCAATTCTATCTTGCTTTGAGCAATCCTTTCTTTCTTTTTTGCGATAATCTCTTTAATTATATCCTTGATCATATTTGGGCACTCTTAAGTTTGGGAAAGTTGACAAAGCGATTCTAATTTTTTAAGCGCGCTGCCGGAATCGATGCATTCGGCAGCAGCCTTAATTCCTTCCTCTAAATCATTAACCCTTGCCCCTAAATACAAACCTGCTGCCGCATTAAGCAATACAATATCGCGCTTAGGCCCTTTTTCTTTAGCAGCTAAAACATCACGCAGAATCCTTGCGTTTTCCTTTGCTGTGCCCCCGATTAAATCAGCCGGCTTAGCCGGCTTTATGCCAAAATCGCGGGGGTTTATTTTGTATTCTTTAATCTCGCCGCTATCGGTTAACTCAGAAATTATCGTATCGCCGACTGTAGAAATTTCATCCATTCCAAATCTAGATTCCTGATCCTGGCCGTAAACAACCATTGCGCGGCTTAAATTCAAAATTTTCAGCACCTCAATCATCTTCTTAACCAGGCCCGAATTATTCACCCCTAATACCTGGGCCATTTTAATGCCCTGTTTCTGACTGGAAGCAAAAGCCGGGTTTACTAAAGGCCCGATGATATTAAATACCGTGGGGATACCGATTTCCCGGCGGACCTTCTGTATATTCCTAAAGGCTCCGTGATAAAGCGGGGCAAACAAAAAAGCAATACCAATTTCGGATAGACATTCAATGACCTTCGGCGGCTCCATAGTAATATTAACCCCCAGCTCTTCTAATACATCTGCACTGCCGCATTTAGAGGTTATCGCGCGATTCCCGTGTTTAACCACAGTGATTCCCGAAGCAGCAAGAATGAACATAATTGTCGTAGAGATATTAAATGTTTCTACCGCACCCCCGCCGGTACCGCAGGTATCGATTAAAACCTTGTCCTTTTTAAAATCACCTAATTCAACCGGCTTAGCCAGCTCCCGTATCGTAGAAGCAAAACTGGCAATCTCTTCAGTAGCTGCGCCCTTTGCCTGAAGCGCAGTTAAAAAAGCAGCCTTCTGAGATTCAGGGGCCTTCTCTGACATAATAATATTCATTGCCTGTTTTGCCTCTTCTAATGATAGGTCGCTTTTGTGAATAAGTTTTTCAATATAAAAACTTAAGTTACTGTCTTTTGTAGCCATCACTTGCTTAACCTCCCGGCTGCAGAAAAGAATATCTTTAGCCTTATTGGGCTTTTTTATGGTGTAGGAAAGTACCCCTACTCGAACAGGGGGGACAAGAAAAACACTTTCCTATTAGAAGCAGGATCCCGCTTATTAAACCCCTAAGAAATTCTTCAAGATTTTTTTGCCTGCCTTTGTTAATATTGATTCAGGATGAAACTGTACACCCCAGACAGGAAGGTTTTTGTGCTTAAGCCCCATTACTTCCTTACCCTTTGTCCGGGCGGTTATCTCTAATACCGACGGTAAATTATGTTTGCTTACAATCAAAGAATGATAACGGGTTGCCTCGAAAGGATTGGGGATATTCTTAAATATACCTTTGCGATTATGATAAATAAGGGAGGTTTTTCCGTGCATCAATTTTTCTGCCTGGACAATCCTTGCCCCCCAGACAAAACCTATACACTGATGCCCTAAACAGACACCCAATATAGGAATCTTGCCGGCAAATTCTCTAATCACCCGGCAGGATATACCTGCATTCTCCGGCCGGCCGGGACCGGGTGAAATAACAATTCTTTCCGGATTTAATTTTTTTATTTCCCTGATGCTGATTTGATCATTGCGATAAACCCGTAAATGCTCGCCTAATTCCCCTAAATATTGAACCAGATTATAGGTAAATGAATCGTAATTATCGATTATTAATATCATTTGGCAATCCCCTATTCCTTTTCCTTGCGGATGTTTGCCCCTAATTTATTTAATTTCTCGCTTAGATTTTCATATCCGCGCTCTAAATGGTAAATACGCGAAATCGATGTCTGGCCCCGAGCCGCAAGCCCGGCCAAAACCAAACAAGCCGAAGCCCTTAAATCAGAAGCCATAACCCTTGCGCCGGATAATTGCTTAACCCCCTCAATAATTGCATGCGGGCCTTGACGCTGTATATGCGCCCCCATACGGTTAAGCTCAGCAATATGCATAAATCTATCCGGATATACCTTTTCGGTAATTATGCTCACCCCGGGAACAAAACTCATCAAAGACATCATTTGTGCCTGCATATCAGTAGGAAACCCCGGGTAAGACAAAGTAGTAACATTAACCGGCTTTAACTGCCGGGTTAGTTTCACCTGAATAGAATCATGCTGTTTGTAAATATCCGCACCCATTTCTTTTAATCTGTCCAAGATTGCCCCCAGGTGCTGCCAAATAACATTTTTAAGTTTAATTTCCCCGCGCGTAACCAATGCCGCAATTATAAAAGTCCCTGCTTCAATGCGGTCAGGGATAATTTTATGCTCTGCACCGTGCAGGTGCTTCACCCCTTCAATCTGAATAAGCGGGGTACCAGAACCCTTAATCTTAGCCCCCATCTTAATCAGGAATTTAGCTAAATCCACTATTTCCGGCTCGCAGGCAGCAGACTCAATCTTTGTTATTCCCCGGGCACAGGTAGCTGCCATCATTACATTAGCAGTAGCTAAAACCGAAGAACCGAAAGAGCCCCCTAAGTATATATGCGTTCCCGAGAGACGCGCTGCCCGAACCTGCACATAACCGCTATTGATATTAATGCGCCCCCCTAATGCCTTTATCCCTTTTAAGTGTAAATCAACCGGCCTTAATCCAATAACACAGCCCCCTGGCATAGAAACCTTGGCCTTTTTATACCTTGCTAAAAGCGGGCCAAGCACACAAAAAGATGCGCGCATTGTAGATACAAGTTTATAATCTGCCGATGTATTAACGCGGCGGCTTGACTTTATAAAAACCTCCCCGTTCTTAAACTCAACATTTTTGCCCAGGGAACGTAATAACCTGATCATTGTAATTGTATCGCGCAGGTTTGCAGCCCCTTTAATACAGCAAGGGGCATCGGTTAAAAGCGTAGCAGCTAATATCGGCAGGAGTGCATTTTTTGACCCGGAAATTTTTACCTCGCCCTTAAGCTTCCTGCCGCCTTCAATGATTAATTTATCCATCGCCTCACCGATCCTCTCCTATGCCGATAGGAAAACAAGCAATTATTCGGTAATTGGTAGAGATGCTTCTTAGGATGCTGTTTTATTTAGCCCTGCGACAATTACCCGGTCTATGCCCTGATAATCCTTAACTACTTCAATTATTTTAAATTTAGCCCCGCAATCATTAAAAATCCTTTCTATTGCCGGGTATTGCCCGAATCCCATTTCCATAATTAAGAAACCGCAGGGTTTAAGAAATCCCGGCACCTGCTTAATAATCCGGCGATAAAATTCCAAACCATCGCCCCCGCCATCCAAAGCAATACGCGGCTCATAACCAAGCTCAGGAGCAAGATAATTAATCTCTCGGCCGGGTATATAAGGGGGGTTAGATATGATTAGTTCGTAGTCGATAGTTTTCAGTTCGTAGTTAGAAAATAAATTACTCTCCAAAAAATTAATTTCCACATTATTCAATAATGCATTCTGCCTTGCAATTTTTAATGCGCCTTTGGAGATATCGGTGGCGCAAACTTGGGCATTTTTTAGAAATTTAGCCAAACTTATTGCAATGCACCCGGACCCCGTACCAACATCCAGTATTTTTAACTGTCTTCTGTCTTCTGTCCTCTGTCTTCTGTCCTCTGTCTTCTGACTTCTGACTTCTGACAACTGATAGCTAAACTTTATTGCTGTCTCCACTAAAATCTCGGTTTCCGGCCGAGGTATAAAAACATCCGAGGTTAACCTAAACCCCAAACCCATAAATTCGGTTTTACCCAAAATATATTGAATCGGCTCGCCGGCCGAGCGCCGTTTTAAGGCATCTGCCAGAAAGCAGGACTGCTGATTAGTAAGCATACACCCCTTATTCAGGTATAACTTATCGCGCGAACAATCCAATATTTCCGTAAATAATAATTCGCTTTCTGTCATTTGTTAGTTGTTAGATATTAGTTTTCAGTTATCAGAGTTCTCGGCGCTTTTAATCAAAGCATCGAAAAATTCATCTAAATCCCCTTCGAGAACTGTTTCCAATTTATGGATGGTTAAATTAATCCGGTGGTCGGTAATACGATGATTAGGAAAATTGTAAGTCCGAATTTTTTCGCTGCGATCACCTGTGCCGACTTGCGATTTACGGTCTTGGGAAATTTTCTTGGCTTCCTCTTGTTTTAAGCCATCCATAAGCCGGGCCCGAAGAACCCTTAGGGCCTTATTCTTATTTTTCAGTTGTGAACGCTCGTCCTGACAAGTAACTACCCTCCCGCTAGGCAGATGCGTAATCCTCACTGCCGAATCGGTAGTATTGACGCTTTGGCCGCCATGGCCTGAGGAACGGAATACATCAATCTTTAAATCCTTAGGGCTAATATCCAGCTCCGTACTCTCCGGTTCAACTAATACAGCAACCGTAGCAGTAGAGGTATGTATTCGCCCTTGCGTCTCGGTTAAAGGAACGCGTTGAACGCGATGCACGCCGCTTTCCCATTTAAGGCTGCGGTATACCTGTTTTCCCCGAAGACTAAAAACAACCTCTTTAAATCCCCCTAATTCCGTAGAATGAGAAGCCAGCATTTCTGCTGTCCATCTGCGCTTTTGTGCATATTTAATATACATCCGGTATAAATCCGTGGCAAAGAGGCTTGCTTCCTGCCCGCCTGTTCCGGCGCGAATCTCAACAATCACGTTCCTATCTGCCTGATCATCCTCCCCCTTAAGCATCTGGTTAATTTTATCCAGGCACTCCCGGCTTTTTACCTGCAAATCTTTAATTTCGCTTTCAACCAACGCAAGGAATTCTTTATCGTGTTTCTCCTTCAGGGTTTTCTCCAGGTTGGCAATTTCAAGTTCGTGCGCTTTGAATTGGCGGTATAAAAACACAACCTGCGAAATCTTGGCCATTTCCTTGGCGTATTGGTTATATTGAGCATTCTCTGAAATAACCTCCGGAAGGACCAAGAGCCCCTCCAGTTCATTGTAACGCTTCTCTATTTTTTCTAACTTATCGGATAAATTTGCTTTGCTCATAAGATGAGGCACAAAATATTAATACCCCTTTAGGGACCCCGCCAGATAAAAATCCCTCTAACGGGATAAGGATTAATTAATTAGCTGGGTTTCGATATTTTTTCATAAATTTTTCTACGCGCCCTGCTGAATCAACAAATTTCTGCTTACCGGTAAAAAAGGGATGGCAATTAGAGCAAATATCAACACGGATATTCGGCTTTGTCGAACACGTATGAATGGTATTGCCGCAGGCGCAAACAATTATACAATCTTGATACTTAGGATGAATTTTGTCTTTCATTGGTTTATCTAACCTCCTTTAATGAACCCCAATCTATGGTTGGGGCGAATTAACCTTACTTACTGATTCATGCTGTTCAAGAAATCATCATTATTTTTAGTGAGGGCTAACTTGTTAATCAATAGCTCCATTGCCTCAACATTATTGAGTTCATTAAGCACCTTTCTTAATATCCATATTTTCTGCAGATTCTCCGGCGAAACCAATAATTCTTCATGGCGGGTATTAGACCTCTTAATCTCAATTGCCGGATAAATCCTCCTTTGGAATAAGCCCCGGTCTAACTGTAATTCCATATTACCCGTGCCCTTAAATTCCTCAAAAATAACATCATCCATACGGCTTCCCGTATCAACCAGGGCAGTGGCAATAATCGTTAAACTCCCTCCTTCTTCAATAGCGCGCGCCGCACCAAAAAAACGTTTTGGCTTCTGAAGGGCGTTTGAATCTATACCGCCGGAAAGCACCTTGCCGCTATGAGGCATAACCGAATTATATGCACGCGCAAGGCGGGTAATACTATCCAATAATATCACCACGTCTTTTTTATGCTCTACTAATCTCTTTGCCTTCTCCAAGACAATCTCCGCTACCTGAACGTGCCGATCAGGTGGTTCATCAAAGGTAGAAGAAATCACTTCACCCTTCACGTGGCGCTGCATATCAGTAACCTCCTCGGGCCTCTCGTCAATAAGAAGCACAATCAGGATTACATCGGGCTGATTTTGAATTATCGCATTACCGATCTTCTGAAGCAGAACCGTCTTTCCGCTATAAGGCGGGGCAACGATTAAGCTGCGCTGGCCATAACCAATAGGGGTAAGTAAATCCATAATCCGGCTAGATATCTCTTCGGGCTTAGTCTCCAGGATAAGGCGCTTTTGAGGATAAACCGGGGTGAGATTATCAAATAAAACCTTTTCCTTTGCTTCTTCGGGATGGCCGAAGTTTACTGCTTCAATCTTAAGCAAGGCAAAATATTTTTCGCCTTCTTTAGGCGGGCGTATTTGCCCGCTAACCGTATCCCCGGTTTTTAAATCAAACTTTCTTATCTGGGAAGGCGAAATATAGACATCATCCGGACAAGGCAGGTAATTGTAATTTGGGGATCTCAAGAAACCAAACCCTTCGGGCAGAATATCCAATACGCCGCCCCCAAACATCAAGCCCTCTTTTTCCGCCTGTGCCTGCAGGATTTTAAAAATAAGATCCTGCTTCTTAAAGCCACTTAACCCGTTAATCCCCAGTTCCTTAGCCAGTTTATTAAGTTCGGTTATTTTCATATCCTTTAAACGGCCGATATCTAACTTCTCCATTGCTTCCCTCCCTTAAATGAGCCCATCAGTTACGGAGTGAAAGGCGACGCAACTGATAAGTGTGAATTTTCCCGCCTTCGTTATCACCTCAGCGGGATCCCGCAAAGCATAAAGTGTCTATGCGGAAAATCCAGCACTAATTTTAAGTTTTTTAGAGTCTCCGAAAATTAGTGCTGGGTAAGCTCCCCCGCAGCTTTTAAATATTCAAAGTTTTTAAAGACGTTTTTAAAAAACTTGTATGAATGCTAAAAAGGTGCGGGGTCACTTAGTTTATTCCAAATATCCCTGACTTGCTTTCTTGTTTTTGCCCGGGTGCCGCTGTTATTAACTACAAAATCAGCAAAAACAATCTTCCTGCTTTGCGGCAGCTGAGCAAGTAGCCTTTGCTTTATCTGATCAGCGGTTAAGCCGCTGGTTATTAATCTCTGCATTTGAATCCTGGATAGAGATTTAACCACTACTAATTTATCAACCCGGCTAAGGAAGCCGGTTTCAATTAATAAAGCAGCATCAATGATTAAAATTTTACCAGCGTGCGATTTATTAATCCGATTTTCTATTATCCTTATTATCGCCGGATGCATAATCGCATTAAGCCTTTTTAAGGCTCGCGGGCTGCCAAAAACAATCCCGGCAAGTTTCTTGCGGCTGATAAAACGATTACCCGGGGCAAGAATCCCCCTGCCAAAACAGGCAAGGATTTGCTTATAGATTTTACTTTGGCTGCGTATTAACTGATGAGCGATTTTGTCCGCATCAATCAGCTTAGCGCCTAATTCGCGAAACATACAAGCAACCGTAGTCTTGCCCGCGCCAAAGTTACCCGTAACCCCAACTATCATATTTCTTCGCTCCGCTCAGAATTCAGGAGTCATAAGTTCTAAGTCATAAGAAGGTTATAAGTCTTAAGTCATAAGAAAGTCGTAAGTTTTAAGTTGTAGGTTTGGAAACCTATGACCTATGACTTATAACTTATAACCCAGAAAACCTTGTCCTCTTCTGTTCTCTGTTTTCTGACTTATGGCTTATTTTCTCTTAATATCCCTGTAAAGTTGAATGTATTTCTTTGCTGATTCCTGCCAGGAAAAATTATATTTCATTCCTTTTTTTATTTTTGCCTGCCATTTCTTTTTATCCTGATAAAGCGATATTGCGAGCTTTATCGTATCAATCAAGGCCGAAGAACTATAGTTATCAAAGATAAAACCATTTTTGTTATCGACTGTATCAGCTAACCCCCCTGTTTTATATGCCAAAGGCGCGGTTGCGTATTTTAAGCTAATCATCTGCCCTAACCCGCATGGCTCATACCTGGACGGCATAAGAAAAATATCAGAAGCCGCATATATTCGATGCGCCAGGGTATTGTCAAACTTAAGATAGAGACGAAATAGCTTGGGGAATTTCTTGCTTTTTTCTTCCAGAAGCCGGTGATATTTTAGATCGCCTGTTCCCAATATAATCAATTGCAGCTTAAGCTTGCAGATTTCATCAATCGCATCAGCTAAAATATCCAGGCCCTTTTGTTCAGCTAGCCGAGAAACCATCCCAAACAAAGGCACCCCCTTATCAACCGTAAGGCGAGCTTCCTTTTGCAGCTTTAGCTTATTTTCATATTTACCCTCAAGGCTCTTGGTGTCGTATTTTTTATAGAGGGACTGATCAATCAAGGGATCCCAGATAGAATAATCCAATCCGTTTAAAATTCCGAATAAAGAACCCTTGCGGTTAGCAAGCACCCCTTCTAATCCGCAGCCAAATTCTTTAGTTTGAATTTCGTCTGCGTAAGCATGGCTTACTGTATTTAGGCAATCAGAAAAAATGATCCCGCCTTTTAGAATATTAACCTTGCCATAATACTCTAATCCCTGCATATTAAATACCGACCAATCCAGTCCTAATTTTGGAAATTCCTCGCTGGCGAATATGCCTTGATAAGCCAGGTTATGTATAGTCAATAAGGTCCGGGATTTCTTATAAAACGTGTCTGTTGCAAACAGGGTTTTAAGGTAAATCGCAATAGCCGATGCCTGCCAATCGTGGATATGGATTATATCCGGCTTAAATTTAATCTGTTTGAGCAATTCCAGGGACTTGCGGCAAAAGTAAGAAAAGCGATCCAGGTTATCGGGATAATCCCCCTGCTGATTGCCGTAAAGGCCGTCGCGGTTAAAATATTTGTCGTTTTTAATAAAGTAAACCCTAACCCCCTTGCCAATCTTGGCGGTTAAAACCCCGGGGCATAAACTTTTCACGCTGACATTAGAAAGTGCAGCTTTTTTATAGAATGGCAGAATAACAATAACTTCCTGCTTAAGCTTCTCCAATTCCAAAGGCAAAGCCCCCGCTACATCTGCTAAGCCGCCAGTTTTAGCAAAAGGAACTACTTCTGAAGCACAAATTACTACCTTCATCATTACGCCTCCCTTTCTTCTCTAAAATCCCTTCGAGAAAATTCGCTTCGCTGATAACTTTTAATATTGATACACACAGATTGGCCTCTTGACAATTCGTTTCTGGATACACACAAATGCAGATTTTATCTGTATTCATCCAAAAAACCCTATCTTTTCCAGGTAATCTGCGTGAACCCCGTTAACCCCGTTAGAAATTTTATTTCTAACGGGGCTAACGGTTATCTAAATCTTTCCCACCACCGACTTCGTCGGTGACTTTCTCTAACGGGGTAAAGGCTTGCTTTTAAAAAGAAGGATATGCAGGATTGAATGAATAGCATACAAAGGCTATATTTGAATTAATAATGCCTGCAATAAATTAAATAAATATCCGGTAATTAAAATCCCTAAGGTTGTTACCCCAAAAAAGATACCAATAAGCTTTAACCTAAGCGCCCTTCGCAGCATAATCGCTTCCGGAAGGCTTAAGGCAGCGGTTG
>JBDRHJ010000116.1:0-2019 GCA_043816835.1 Candidatus Omnitrophota bacterium | reverse complement strand
ATGCTAAAAGCCTCTTTTGTGGGCATTCCGGAGTCGATTCCCAGGGCTTTGGCCTCATAACTGGCAGCGCAGACTACCGTATAAAGCCGGTTGGCCCTTGAGCCTACAATTAAGGGCTTGCCTTTGAGTTTTGGGTTGATTGCCTGCTCAATTGAGGCAAAAAACGCATCCATGTCGATGTGAAGAATCATGGTAATATCAAATATCAAAAACCAAATATCAAATATGAATATCAAATACCAAAAATATTAATCAAATAGCAAAAATTTTTAAAAAATAAGTGAGATTTGACCCTCTTCTTCGTCTATTATATTAGGAGGGTAAAATGCAATCTAAAAATATCAGTAAGGAATCGTTCAATATCAGGATTAAAGAGTTTGTTTTAAGGTTAATAAGGTTTCTTGAGTGTTTACCCGATAACAGCACTTACAGGGTTATTAAGGCTCAACTGTTGCGCAGCGGTTCAAGTATAGGCGCTAATTACTTTGAGTCCAGGGCGGCCAGCTCTAAGAACGACTTTACTAATTTTTTTAATCATTCTTTAAAGTCAGCTAACGAAACCATGTTCTGGATAGAAATATTGATAGATTTAGATCAAGCAAAATCAGAACAGGCAAAATTACTGCTTCAGGAAGCTAATGAAATAGCCAATATATTTGCCTCAAGTATACTGACTCTAAAGGGTAAAAGAACCATTCATTTTTGATTTTTAATCTTTATCTTTAATCTTTGATATTTATTTTTGATTTTTGATATTTGATTTTTGATATTTTACGTGTTATACTTTTATTGCCGATAAAGGTAAACTACCTGAAAAGGTAGGGCACAAAACTAAAGGGCCTAAGTCTCATTAAGCTTTATTTCGCGGAGATATGGCAGCCAGTTGCCGAGGCGAGAAGCGTAGGCGGATATATAAGCCGCGCCGATTACCTTTATCGGCCATTTCAATTCAAGCCCCCTTTTTGGGGGCTATTTTTTTGCTGTCAGGGATTTATTATTTTGCTGTCAGGGACTGTCCCTTTGGGGATGTTTTGCAGAGCTGTCGGGACTGTCCCTGGGAAAATCATTAGTTAATGATTTTCCCGTATCCAAAAGATTAATTAAGTTTAATGGTAGCTGTGATCAATACAGGCGTTTTGGATGGTAATTTCTTCCAAGTTCCCTTCCTTGTATTTATTGATTATCTCTTCTACGGTTTCTGCGCTTACCCGGTAGGCCTTAATGCCGCCTTCATTGAGTTTCTGCACAGCCCTTGCGCCCATTCCCCGGCAGGCAACCGCGTTGATGTCTTTATTGTCTAACACCTTTAAAGGATGGCACATACCGTGCATATGGTTTCTGTTCGTATTGTTGATAACCTCAAAAGTTTCTTTATCAGTATCATAAATTATGAAATAAGGCGCGCTGCCGAAGTGAGCATTAACCCGGGCTTGCAATTCTTCATTTGCTTCTATAGGAACACATATTTTCATTGTATTATCCTCCCACACCTGCCCATACCGCGGCCAAAACCTCTGGGCGCTCTCGCCCAGCCCCTGTCTTGAGCTGCCCTGTGAATATTACTGCTTTTACAGCTCGGGCATTCGCTTGGCCTGCCGGTGCCGTAAGGCAAGCTCCATTCGTTCTTACAATCGTAACATGTAAAATGTCTTTCCATCATTTTTACCGCACCTCCCTCGATTTTTAATGCTTTGGAATTAACCAAAGAATCGGCAATCTTTTTATGCGCGGAATTTATAATATTGCCGAACGTCTGCCTGGATATATTCATTTTTCCGGCAGCATCTTCCTGATACATTCCTTCCAGGTCAGCCAGCCTTATTGCCTCTAGCTCATCCATGCTTAAATTAACTTCTTCCAGTGAGCTAACAGGAATACCTCTTGGCTTGAAGTAATTGGAATCCGGCCTGCAGTTAACTCTTCTTAACCTAAACGGCCTTGGCATAATCAGCCTCCTTAATTATTAGCATATGCCAATAATAACATGCCTATTCAAATATGTCAAGTTATTATTTTATT
>JBDRHJ010000115.1:0-2218 GCA_043816835.1 Candidatus Omnitrophota bacterium | reverse complement strand
ACAGCAATCCCCTATTCTCTCAATACCGCTAATAATATCCAGCAGGCCTAAAAGAATCTTTTTCTCTTTTTTTGATAGTTTATTCTTTGAAGACGCTACAATATAAGAAGTCAGCTTGACGTATGTTTCAGTAAGCCCTTGTTCCTCCTTGACAGCGCGATTCAATGTATCCAAATCGTTTTCCATAAAACCTTCGAAGGTTGTTTGAAACATCTTATGCGATTGCGCAATCATCTCAAAAATCCCTTTTTTCAAGAGAATGCTATTATCCATATCTAACCCTCCTTTTCTTCCAATTCTTCTCTATCTAACCCCTTTAGGGAACGTCCCCCGCTTTTATGCTGCATTGGTTATCTTTACAAGCAGGTACCCCGCGGCCGCAATCTAATGGGCCGGAACATTCCAGTGTGCAAAAAATCCCAAGACAATCAGGCGCATATTTCTCATTAACAGTCTCAGTAGAATGGCAACATGTAGCAGCAACACAGTCACTGTCCCTTTCGCAATACCCTTTATCATCTATATCTATTTTTTGAGAGCACCCGCTTAATAAAACCACCCCTACAATCCAAGTAACTATTAATTGTTTTTTATTCAGCATATTCCCATGCGCCCGAATATGGGTTATATTATAGAGAAGCCTATAGGCAATATATAATAACTCAATATCGCCACTAAGGATATTTTTAAAATCTACTCATACACCCTCTTAACAACAATACTATCCCTGTGGACATTACAAGCAATTAATTTTCTTCATTTTTCCTTTTTATAGCCACCCGGCTTTTACGCCTTTTAACCCGGGATTGTTGCAGACGCTCATTACTTTTGCGCCAAGGTTTAGATTTTCCCTCGGTTTTCCCCCGAGACTTGGGCTGCTCTCGTTTTTTCAGCCAACGCATAGGATTCGTTTTCCGTTGAGGCATATCCTGCTCTTCGATTCCAGCTGCAGCACGCCGTATCATAAAGCTACGCGAGCGCCTGCCTCCTTTATATGCGCCTGCTTTGCGAATGACCGGCTTAATCCGGTCATTTTTGCGATCCTTCTCTGTCCGGGGATACCGTTGGGATTCAGCCTTAATCTTTAACAGTATCTTTTTTCTTTTCTTGTTATCCGAACCTACTTCCGCTTTAGTGCGCGCCAAGCCGACATTAAGAGGACGGCCCATAAATTCCTTTCCGTCCAGAGCAGCTATCGCAGCTTGCGCCTGCTGATCATCAGGCATCTCCACAAAGCCAAACCCCCTGGATTTTGCCCATTGCTTATCCATCACAATCACCACAGAAACAACACTCCCGAAACATTCAAAGGCCTTCTTTACATCTGCCTTAGTGGCGTCAAACGATAGGTTACCCACAAAAATATTCATCTTGTTCTCCTCCCCCTAATAATACCATCCTTATCTCAAAATTGTAAGTAATTTAACAAACAGGTTTATGATTAAAAATAAAGGATGGCTGAGTATAAAGTTATTAGGCGGGGTTGGAATTACGAGGAAATAGTGTAACTGGTTATATTTTGACCGCTTGCAATGCAACAGGGTGTCCCCTTGGGGAACGTCCCCCAGCCTTTTTATTATTTCTTTTTCCCTTGTCTTTTTGCCTTATTCTTCTTTCCTTTATTCCTGTCGTGTGACATTTTTCACCTCCTATATCGCCTTAACTGTTCTTTTAATTGTGCTTTTTGTTATTTCTTCTTATCCCTTAAAGTATAGACTGAAAGGCTGCCGATAACAAGAATTACTATATGCGAAACCAATAAACATCTGGGGGTTGTTGTTATGGGGTCAAACCACCAAAGACACCAAACCAAACTAATCCCTATCCCCATCACCCAAGCAACTATTAATTGTTTTTTATTCATTTATCTTCTTTCCGGGGACACCCTTCCATATAGCTCAAGGCATGTCCCTCGTTTGGCTCAGTGCCTGTTCGCCTTCGCTAAGCAGCTTTCGCGCTTAGCTTCGTCGAACTAGCCCCTTCGAAGCCCTACCATTGCTTTAATCAATGAAGGGCGAAGAATGGGCTGTCCCTAAATGTCATTTGGGAACGTCCCTGACTTCGCTATTTTCTATACGGCGTATCTATTGACATATTTCAATATAGTCTGGAGTTCGCAGGGTTTTACAATATAATCCACTGCACCGTATTCCTGGCCTTTAAATATACTACCTGTCTCGGGCTTTCCAGAAAACACAACCACCGGTATCAGTTTGGT
>JBDRHJ010000114.1:0-2802 GCA_043816835.1 Candidatus Omnitrophota bacterium | reverse complement strand
CTACTAACTTGATTGAATTAGTGGGATATAGCATAATCCAAGATAAAAGATAATTATGATGAAACTTTCTACTAAAGGGCGTTATGGTGCAAGATTAATGCTGGACCTTGCGCTTTATTATGGACAAGATCCGGTTTTTTTAAAGGATATAGCAAGGCGGCAGGAGATTTCAGAGAAGTATTTAAGCCATCTCGTGGCACCGCTTAAGGCAGCAGGTTTAATAAATTCTACCCGGGGTGCGCACGGCGGATATAGCTTAGCTCGTTCCCCGCGGGATATAACCTTAGGTGAAATAATTCGTGCAGTTGAGGGTGGTTTGTCCTTAGTTGAGTGCGTGGCAACACCCAATGTTTGCCAAAGGGTAAATTTTTGTGTTACCCGTGACATATGGCAGGAGATGGGGGATAAAATGATGAGGGTGTTGGAATCTAATACCTTAGAGGATATGGTTCAGCGGCAAAAACAAAAGCAAAAGATGTATCCTGCGATGTATAGTATATAAGTGAGCCTGCCTGTCGGTAGACAGGGAGCTCGTAGAAGAACATAAATCGTATGGCCGAACTTACCCTTGTCACTATGTGTCAAGGGTAAAAAATAATTAAAACAAAGAAGGAGGAAGTAAAAACATGGAACGATTTGCCAAGGTGGGAGAAAGCAAGATTACGCAGGCGATTGTAAAGGATTTTTATGAGAAGTTAACCAGTGTTTTGAAAACCGATTGTATAATTGTTGGTGCCGGTCCAAGTGGTTTAGTCGCAGGAAAGGAATTAGCTAAAGAGGGATTTAATGTGCTTATTGTTGAGGCTAATAACTATTTGGGGGGAGGATTTTGGATTGGCGGTTATCTGATGAATGGCGTTACGGTCAGGGAGCCGGCAAATTATGTGCTTGATGAAATAGGGGTCCCCTATAAAAAGGTAGAAGACGGCTTATTCCTTGCTAACGGCCCTCACGCATGTTCTAAGCTTATTGCGAGTGCTTGTGATGCCGGGGTTAAGGTTTTTAATATGACTAAATTTGATGATGTTGTTTTACGGGAAAATAATCGGGTTGCCGGCGTAGTAATAAATTGGACTCCTGTATCTGCTTTGCCCAGGGCAATTACCTGCGTAGACCCTATTGCCATCGAGTCAAAATTGGTTATTGATGCTACAGGGCATGATGCGGTAGTAGCCAATTCTCTGGCAAAGAGAAATTTATTAAAGCTTAAGGGTTACGGGGCAATGTGGGTGGAAAAGTCGGAGGATATGGTAGTAGAAAAAACCAGCGAGGTTAATCCCGGCCTGATTGTTGCCGGAATGGCAGTGGCTACTGTGTTTGGTTTACCGAGGATGGGCCCGACATTCGGCGGCATGCTGCTTTCTGGAAAGAGGGCGGCGCAAATTGCTAAAACCGCATTGCTTAAGATAGATACACAGTTTCCGCAAGAGGAGATAATGCAAGGTGTAAGTTAAAGGCAGTTTTTTAGGATAAAATCCAATGCAAGAATAAAAAAGCTGCCTTGTGTTTGAGTTTCCATAAAACTAAAGGCAGTTTTTGATTTATGGATTCAATCTATAGAAAATTTTCTTTGGCTGTAGCATAGAATTGGGAGGTAGAATAATGACAAAAATAGCCGATGATGTGACTAAGTTAATAGGTAATACCCCCTTAGTAAGGCTTAATAGGGTATCTTTGGGGTTAGGGGCTACGGTTGTAGCTAAATTGGAGTGTTTTAATCCGCTTTCCAGCGTTAAAGACCGGATAGGCGTAAATATGATTGAGTCAGCTGAGAAGGCAGGGTTTATCAAGGAAGAGACAATTATTGTTGAGCCTACCAGCGGCAATACCAGTATTGCCCTGGCTTTTGTTTGTGCGGCAAAAGGTTATAAGCTTTTGCTTACTATGCCTGATACAATGAGCCTTGAGCGAAGAAGTTTACTTAAGGCGTTGGGGGCTGAGTTAATTCTTACCCCCGGCAGTAAAGGCATGAAGGGGGCGGTAGAAAAGGCTGAAGAGATAGCCGGCAGCAGCCCGAATTATTTTATCCCTCAGCAATTTAAAAACCCGGCTAATCCGGAAATTCATCGTAAGACTACAGCCGAAGAAATCTGGAATGATACCGACGGAAAAGTAGATATTTTGGTTGCAGGGGTAGGTACGGGCGGGACAATTACCGGTATAGCCGAGGTAATCAAAAAAAGAAAACCCGGATTTTCTGCAATTGCGGTTGAACCTAAAGCTTCAGCAGTTCTTTCAGGTGGATCCCCCGGGCCGCATAAAATCCAGGGTATTGGTGCGGGGTTTGTGCCGGATGTCTTAAGGAGGGACTTAATTGATGAGGTAGTTCAAGTTAGTAATGAAGATGCTGCTTTAACTGCCAGAAGATTAGTTAAAGAAGAGGGTTTGTTTGTCGGTATTTCTTCGGGTGCAGCTGCCTGGGCCGCGCTTGAGGTGGCTAAGAGAACCGAGAATAAAGATAAGCTGATTGTTGTAGTTTTTCCGGATACAGGAGAGCGTTATCTTTCTACGGATTTATTTAAGTGAGACCCAGACTTATGTCTTTCGTCGAAGGACATAAGTCTATTGGTCGAACTTACCCCGCCCTTTTGGGGGAAGATGGAAAATGAATATGCATTTTGTATATATGTTGCAAAGCGAAAATTTTAAATATCTTTACATCGGCAGCACTAATGATTTAGAGCGAAGATTAAAAAAGAACATAATAGTGGTAGAGTATTTGCTACGAGTAAACATAAACCGCTAAGAGTAGTTTATTATGAATCGTATTTAAGTAAGAAAGATGCTTTTGATCGGGAGATG
>JBDRHJ010000113.1:0-4306 GCA_043816835.1 Candidatus Omnitrophota bacterium | reverse complement strand
CTTGTGCAGGGGAATCGGCATTACTAAGTCAAAAAGGTTCAATGTTATGCGGTATTGATTAATAGACTCAACCAATATTTTAGAGAAAACCCGGCTCAGATGATCCTTGTTTTGATATTTAAACTTATGAATAAGTTCCCGTATTACCCCTTCATAAATACACGGGCTAATAACGCGGTCAAAATAAAAATTTCTTCTTTGACATCCGGTGCAAACTTTTTTATGGATTTGTGCGCCCCGAATTTGCCTCCCGCAAATAGCGCACAGGGGAGGTGTATTTTTCTTAATTGATTGCCAGCATCCGGGACAGAGTAAATCATCTACGGCATTGTCACCTAAGGGATTCTGACAGGTTAAGCAGCTCTTTGGATAAACGATATTTAAAACCCGGCTTAAAAATCCTTTTAGCATGATTTAACTAACTTATGGTATGGAATTTCAAAAGGCCGAAATTCAATACCACTATAATAACAGCAAATAGAGGTTTGTCAATGGCTCGGCTTTACTGTGTCCCATTGATACTGAGCGAAGCCGAAGTATCAATGCTTCGACTTTGCTACTCACCATTGATGCTGAGCGACCGAAGGGAGTACTGAGCGACCAAAGGGAGTACTGAGCGAAGCGAATATACGAAGCGAATGTGCAAGAAGAATCCTAGAAAACATACCTCAATGCTTGCCATCGGGGTATTACGAATGGTTGACAGTTATATCTGCACGTAGTACAATATGTTACTAGATTATTAAGAATAGTGTTATTTTAGCGAAACCGGGAATTAGGTTTACCCCGCTAGAGAAAGCCACCGTCAGCCCCGTTAGAAAGTTCCTTTCTAACGGGGTCAGCGCAAAACGTTAGCCCGGTTAGAAATAAAATTTCTAACGGGGATAGAGAACGCAGTCCCGTTATGGGGCGAAGTTCTCTAAAAGGGGTTTTTATGAGCAAGGGCAAGGCTGGACAGGATAAGAAGAAATTGCTGCAACTTCTAAAGAGAAAGGCCTTTAAGAAGGGCAAGATTATTCTTTCTTCGGGAAAAAGCAGTAATTATTACCTTGATGGGCGGTTAGTTACCTTGAATTCACAAGGTGCATATTTACTGGCAAATATCCTCTTTGATTTAATCAAGAAAAAAGGGGCAACTGCGATTGGTGGGCCGACTATAGGCGCGGACCCGATTGTCGGGGCGGTGATTAACCTTGCCGCAATAAAGAGAAAGAAGTTAAACGGTTTTATTGTCCGCAAAGCCGCAAAGGGCCATGGGATGAGGCGCTTAATCGAGGGGCCGCAATTATTCGCAGGTACCCGGGTTATTCTAGTGGATGACGTGGCAACAACCGGCACTTCCCTGGTTGAGGCAAAAAGGATATTGGATAAACAAAGGGTTCAGGTAATTTGTGCAGTTGTTATATTTGACCGGGAAGAAGGGGCAGCAGAGAATTTAGCCAAGGCCGGCTGTCCGCTTATTTCTATTTTTAAAAAAGATGACCTTTTAAAATAGCCGGTTTATTGCGCATGGAGCATTAATGAGGATTCCGTTTGTAGATTTAGGGCTTCAATATAAACAGGTTAAACCGCAGTTCCTTCGCCATGTGGATAAACTCTGCAAAAAGGGGAATTTTATTCTTGGCAGCGAGGTATCTGAATTTGAGCGGGAATTTGCCGATTATTGCGCAACCAAGTACGCAGTTGGTTTAAATTCCGGTACCGATGCGCTTTTTTTGAGCCTTTTGAGCTTAGGAATCGGCAAGGGTGATGAAGTAATCATCCCTGCTTTTACTTTTATTGCCAGCGCATTAGCGGTTTCCTATACGCAGGCTAAGCCCGTACTTGTCGATATTGATCCCAAGACTTATAACATCGATGTCAGTAAAATAGAAAAGGCAATTACCCGCAGGACGCGGGCAATTATTCCGGTTCATCTTTTTGGCCAGTCAACAGATATGGGCCCGATTCTTAGAATAGCAGCCAAATACGGCCTAAGGATTATCGAAGATGCTGCCCAGGCGCACGGTGCAGTATATAAACGCACTACGCAAAGCGCAAAACGCAAAACGCAAAAGGTTGGCTCAATTGGCGATATTGGTTGTTTTAGTTTCTATCCCACGAAAAATTTGGGTGGTTTTGGCGACGGGGGGATGGCGGTAACTAATGACAAAAAGATTTTAGCGCGCCTGAGAATACTCCGGGATAACGGAAGGACTTCTCGCTATGCGCACGCTATCATAGGTTATAATTCCCGCCTGGATGCGCTGCAAGCAGCCATCCTAAGATTAAAGCTAAGGCATTTAGACAAATGGAATCAGATGCGCCGCAGAAACGCAAAGATTTATACGAATTTTTTATTGGGCAAAAATGGTATCTCCTGTCCTTATGAGGCCCCTTACGCCCGCCATATTTATCATGTTTATGCTTTGCAGATTAAGAATCGAGACAGGGTTCGCACCCGCCTTAAAACCAAAGGCATTGATACGCTTATTCACTATCCAATCCCGGTTCATCTTCAAATGGCATATAGGGGTTTAGGTTATAAGCGGGGAAATTTTCCCGTATCTGAAAGAATTGCCCGCCGAATTATCTCTTTACCGATGCATCCCTTTTTAAAGCCCCGCGAGATAGAGTATGTAGCCAGACAAATCTTAAAGGCAGTAAACCCCGTTAGAGAATTTCCTTCTCTAACGGGGTAAATTAATCAGCTAACCCTTTTTTAGAAAGGAGCGCCTTAATTATGGCTGAAACATTAGGAAGTTTGATAGATAAATTAACCATAAAGGATTTAAGGCAATATTATTTGAAAAACATGCTTAAGCCGTCTCGAGGCAAGCGGTCCGGCGGGAAGCAGCCAAAGACAAAGAGTTTTTCCGGCATTATTCTAAAGAAGAAATTAAGATTAGTAGGGTCGCAGAAAAAAGACCTGATAGAGGAGATAGATAATTTTATTACTGCGGCAGTTAAGGGGAAGGTGAAAATCAGGGAAGATAAGCTGAAGCTATATAATGCGCCCGAAGATATGGGCAGGATTCCTAAGTCCGGCAGTTTCGGCGAGATTATGACCCATCTTGCGCAAAAGAATTTAGAGTTATGGCATTTGGAAGATGAAGCAAGAAGAAAAGACGTTAATCATGCTTATATCGGTAAGATTAAGAATAAAATTGACCTGGCTAATCAGCAGCGAAATGATTTAATTGATGCAATGGACGAGCTTTTAGAAAAATGCCTGAAAAAAAACGCATCCTGATTATAAATCCCTTTGGCATCGGCGATGTACTTTTTTCTACCCCTTTAATTCGAAACCTAAGATTTTATTTTCCCGATGCTTTTATTGCGGTTGCAGTTCAAAAAAGGATCTTACCGGTTTTAGAAAATAACCCCTATATAAATAAAATTATTCCTTTCAGCCGCGGCGATTTTAAGAAATTATCCCGCAAGTCAAAGATCAGGGCATTGCGGATGCTTTTTGGGGTGATTAATCAGGTCCGGCGTCAAAGGTTTAACTTATATTTTGATTTATCCTTGGAACATCGTTATAGCCTATTGTTAAAACTTTTCGGGGTTAAGCCACGCATAGGTTATAATTATAAAAAGCGCGGCAGATTTTTGACTGATCGGATTGATATTTTAGGGTATAAAGATAAACATGTGGCAGAATATCATCTGGAGCTTTTAAAATTCTTAACACTCAAGCCGCGTTTTACAAATATAGATTTATTTTTAAGCCAAGAACAAAAGGACTGGGCAGGGAATTTCTTAAAGCAGGAAGGCGTTAATCGCGGGGATTTATTAGTGGGTATTGCGCCCTTTGGGGGCGAGACCTTCGGTAAACAGGCAGAAATTAAACATTGGCCGATTGAAAAATACGCCCAAATTTGTGATTTATTAATTGATAGATTAAAGGCAAAGGTAATAATATTAGCCGGGCCCAAGGAAGAGATACTTCTTGGCCGCCTTTTTTCGTTTATGCGCAATAAGGCGATCAGCGCCGCGCAAACTTCTATAATCCAATTGGCATCGATTGTAGATAGGTGTAAGTTAATAATCTCTAATGATACAGGGCCATTGCGCTTTGCTAATGCCTTAGGCATACCGACAATTTCTTTGTTTGGGCCGGTAGACGAAAAGGTCTATGGGCCTTATCCATCCAGTGTGCGCAATGTTGTATTAAAAAAGGATTTTGACTGTCGGCCGTGTTATCAATATTTTCGGACACCGGATTGTCAATAT
The DNA here is from genome assembly GCA_043816835.1 of Candidatus Omnitrophota bacterium. GTDB lineage: Bacteria > Omnitrophota > Gorgyraeia > Gygaellales > JAHJCI01 > JBDRHJ01. The sequence goes on along the minus strand of JBDRHJ010000113.1, from coordinate 91 downwards.
CAGCTTCGTTGTCTTGCTCAGATATCTACGGAGGAAGTTTTTCAAGCGGCAGAAAGATTATTAGAATGAAAATCCTAGATGTTGGTTGCGG
>JBDRHJ010000112.1:0-3798 GCA_043816835.1 Candidatus Omnitrophota bacterium | reverse complement strand
CTGCGTCTCGGAAAAAGATTCTTTGCCGCGTTGATTAAGGATTTTGATTAAATAATGCAGGGTGGTAATCTCCTTATTATCCCCCGTGATTTCGATTTGTTCGTTGCAGTCTAAAATCAAAGCCCCTGCCTGCGGATACTCCCTTTCTCCGGGAGATTCTCTAATCAGGCGTTGGGCTTGCGCATCAATATCAGCAACAGAAATTCCTTTGTTTTGTTTTTCAATAGTGTTCATACGCTGGTTGGCCGCAGCCTTGAATTCTTCTTTCTCTATCCTGGCGTAGATATCCAATGCCTTATCGAATAAATTTAGACTTTCACAGGTTAAGCCGTAATAATAAAGGGATTCCGAGTCGCTAAAATTATCCTTTTCAAATAGCGCCAAAGCATCGGTAAAATCACCTGTTTTATAAAGAACGATCGCCAGATATCTTTCTGCTTCAGGCAGGTTGGAAATCCTGAATTCTTTTACTGCCTTGTCAAAATCCCCCCGCTGATAATAAAGCATGCCCAGTTCAAAAGAAAGCTGGTCTGAATTCTTGCCTTTTTTGATTAAATCGTTGTAGATTTCCTCTGCCTGCCGATAATAAACTTCTGATTTTTTGATATAATTTTTAGCGCGGCCTATCGTTGAATTTTCATTGCAACCGGATAAAATAGAAATGACCAAAAAGGCATTAAAAGTTAAGAGTAAAAATTTACTTGTATTTATAATACGCATTACACGCTCCTTCGCTTGAGACCATACACGGGCCGACCGGATTTTCCGGAGAACAGCCCTGCAAAAATAAAGAACACTCCTCTGGTATAATCAGCCCCTTAAGTATATCCGCACAACGGCACTGCTTATTACTTATTATCCGTTGTCTATCGGGTTTAATATTAAACACCTTCTCGGCATCAAAATCAGCAAAGCCTGCTTTTATTTTTAAGCCGCTGGCGTTGATTTTTCCTAAGCCCCGCCAGATGGCATCGTCTAATTTAAATACAGTCTGCATTATTTTCTTCGCCTCTATATTTCCTTTTTCCTTTACTACGCGGCTGTATTGATTAACCACCCGGGGCTTATTATCTTTTACCTGCCTTACAAGAAAATAAATCCCCTCCAGGATATCCAACGGCTCAAAACCTGCGATACAACAGGGAATCCTATATTTACGTGAAATAGCTTCATACGGCTGGGTACCGATTATGCTTGAAACATGCCCCGGGCAGAGAAAACCGTCGAGATTTAATCTTTTATCTTTTAATAATTCTTCCATGGCCGCAGGTATAAGCTTAAGCGCGCAGAAATAGGAGATATTTTTTAAGCTTTTTTTCTTTGCCGCAATAATACTCAGTGCAATCGTGGGGGCTGTGGTTTCAAATCCAACGCCTAAGAAAACGATTCTTTTATCCGGGTTCTTTTCAGCTAACTCCAGGCTCTGATAAGCGGAGTAAACTACCCTTATATCTGCTCCTTCTGCTCTTTCCTTCTCAAGGCTGCTTTCTGTTCCGGGTATGCGCAGCATATCTCCGAAAGTCGACAAAAGCACACCGGAGGTTTTCGCGATTTTTATTGCCTTGTCTATATAATCCTGTGAACTTACGCAGACAGGACAACCGGGGCCTGCGATGAGATTTATATTTTCCGGCAGCAGCTTGTCAATTCCAAATCTATAGAAACTCTGCGTATGCGTCCCGCAGACCTCCATAAAATTCAGCTGCTCTTTGACGCAGATTGTTTTTATTTCTGCCGAAAGCCTAGCCGCAAGCTTTTTATTACGGAACTCGTCAACGTATTTCATTTATGATATCCAAAGTCTTTTTCGCTTCCCGATCATTGATCTTCTGCAAAGCAAAGCCTGCATGGACAATCACATAATCCCCTTCTTTGGCTTTAGGCAGCATCTGGATGTTTACCCGCCTGATCAATCCGCCTGACTCTACCCTGGCAAATTCTCCTTCAATTTTTTTGATTTTCATCGGAACTGCCAAGCACATCATTAACCCCCGTTAATAAAACCCGCGACCGCGGCCTGCCCCAGAGATAACCCGGCATCACTACTGGATAAAATATCGTGGGTAAAAACCCTGAAGCCTTTTTCCTCAAGTCCAGCCCTGCTGGTATCAAGCAGGATTCTGTTTTGAAAAACTCCTCCGGATAAAACTATCGTCTTTATTCCGCTGGCCTTACTTAAGATCACGCTCATTTTAATTATCATCTTTGCAACACTCAGGTGAAAACGATAAGCGATCCTTTCTTTGGCCATGCCTGTCCGCAGGTCTTTTACTATTTGTTTAAAAATTGGTCCGGGTTCAATAATATATTTATCCCCGGCCTTCCTAATCCCGAACCTGTAAGCGTGCTCCGACAGATTGAAAGCACTGGCTTTCTTTTCCAGCTCGATTGCCAGTTCTCCCTCGAAATTAGCGCTTGCTTTACCAAGGATCAAGCTGGCAGCGGCATCAAAAAGCCTGCCCATGCTGCTTGCCGGGGGAGAATTTAATCCGGATAAAAGCATTTTTTTTAAAACCTTCCAGTTATTTTTATTTATTTTATTGGTCAATCCTATATCAAGATTTAAAAATCTGTCTTTATAAAGAAAGTAAAGCCAGGCAGAGGCTATTCGATAAGGCTCTCTGATGGCCCCTTCAGCGCCGATAAGCGGAACCTGCCGAAGGCAGGCGATACGTGTATAATTTTTATAGTTACTTAACAAAAATTCGCCTCCCCAAAGCGCCCCGTCATCTCCCAGCCCCGTTCCGTCAAAAGCAATGCCGATTACCTGTTTATTATTTAATCCGTTTTCGGCCATACAAGAGGCAATATGCGCATGGTGATGCTGTACGGGCTGAAGATACATGCCAAAGGCAGAAAGCTCTCTGGCATATTTAGAAGATTGGTATTCGGGATGCAGATCGTAAGCGATAACTTTCGGGTTCTTGTTTAAGAAATATCTGACATCCCGTTTAAATCGCGCGAAATCAACGGGATTGCTCAGGTCAGTATGTAACGGGCTTATAAAAGCCGTGTCGGCTTTGATAAAACAAAGCGTATTTTTTGCCTGCCCGCCTAATGCCAGCACCGGTCTCTTAAGTGAAAAGGGAAGCTTTATCTTCTTAAGTCGCATCTTTTAAAAGATGGTTGTACTGCTTGATAAAACTAACTGTGATCCTGCCTGCTTTTGCGTCTTTGATCTTTCTTCTTTCTATTGCTACAAGGGGCATAATCCCGATCAAAGAATTAGTCAAAAAGGCTTCATCTGCGCAATAAAGATCAGAAAGGGTATACTTCCCTTCGTAAACTTCGCTATTTTTTCTTTTTGCCAAAGTGAATATGGCTTGCCTGGTTATGCCTTCCAGGCAGCCGCATTCAAGGGAGGGGGTATAAATCATTTTGTCTTTTATCCAAAAGAGGTTGCTCCTGCTTGCTTCGCTAAGATAACCTCTGTTGTTAAGAATAAGGCTTTCATCGCATCCTTTAGCAACGGCCTCTTTGAAACTTAATTCATAAAGCATGCGGCTTGTAGTCTTAATTCGGGCAAATAAAGATTTTTCATCTTGCCTGAGATCTGAGACCGCCGCAGAAAAACCGATTGAATATTTTTTTTGCGTAAAGGGGGCATATTCTTTGGCAAAGATTAAAAGGTTAGAACCTTTTTGCGACTGCCACAGGGTAATCCTGACATAAGCATCGCGCAGGCAGTTTATGCTGACTATCCGGCTGATCGCCTGTTTTAATCTATGCGCGCGAAATCTATAATTTATCCCCAGCATACGGCTTGAAACACTAAGACGCCTGAAATGCGCACTAAGA
>JBDRHJ010000111.1:0-9727 GCA_043816835.1 Candidatus Omnitrophota bacterium | reverse complement strand
TCTAATAGCTGGCGCCTTATTATCTCGTTTGTTAAAACCGGTATGCTTACATCAATCGCCCTTAATATCGGAATGCCGCTTCTAATCATTAATTCCAGGCTGCGGCTAAATCGAACAAGCTCTGTCTTCAGGAAAAATTTTCCGAATAGCGGCAGGGAAAGCTTAAATCGGCTTATCGCAATCTTGGCCCCCTTTGCCTTTGCCTGTTGGCGCAAAACGAAAAATACACCCATAATTACTAATATTACCCAAAACCAATCCTGGCGCAATTTGCTGCTTACGGCAATTAAAATCCTTGTCGGCAAGGGCAGGATCTGATCAAGATTGGCAAATATTTGCATCAACCTCGGCATAACAAAAGTAAGCATAAAAACCACTGTACCGATGCCGACAACTGCCATAAGTACAGGATAGGCTAAGGCGGTACGAACCTTAGAAAGAAACTCTTCTTGCTGCTGGCGATAGCCGGCAATTGTCAAAAGAACCTCTTCCAGCGTTCCGCTATCTTCCCCGGTACGCACCATTGCAATATAAAATTTGGAAAACACATTTGGATAACTCGCTAAAGTACTAGAAAAAGTTTTGCCCTCTTTTATCTCGTTATGAATATTACTGAGCATACTTTTAAAATGAGGGTTTTCTGATTGCTCTGAGATTATTCTAAGCGCGCGTAATATCGGAATCCCGGACTTAGTCAGGCTGGATAATTGACGGCTAAAAATAGTAACATCGCGTGATTTTATCCTTCCGGTGGCCTTTCGTGCTACAGTCGTATTCGCCGTGGCAATATGTTCTTCTATATGTATCGGCACATAATCAAGCTGATTAATCTTCTCAATAGCCTCTTCCCTGTTCTCAGCATCGATTATGCCTTCGGTTACAGAATCAGGACCCCGTTTAGCGCGATATTTATAAACTGGCATATCTTTTTAATTAGCTTTTATTAATTACAACTGTTGTTAATGCTCACTAATTAGGTAACGATTTTAAAACGGGTATCAGTTTATCAGGAAATCAGGGTGCAGGCGACCAGGGAATTAGGACATCAGGAACATTAATAAATACAATTATTTACCTGATACCCTGGCATCCTGGTATCCTGATATCCACTACCTGATAGCCTGATATCCGGATAACCGCTTTTAGAAAATTACCGAATTACTGAGCTAGTATAACTGTCTTCTATTAACTATTCTATTCCTGCAGGTTGCTTCTTACGTATTTATCAAGTTTGGCCCTTTGGGCGCTGGTTATATCCAAAAAACAAACCGCAACATCGTAACTATTATTAACCTCGATCTCCTTTATTCTTACAACCCGGGCCAGGCATTCAATTACCTCCTGATTATCAGGCAGCTCAAGCGATAATTCCAGGATTGCGCTTGGCGGCAATACCCGGTCAGATACAAAAACCAGCCCCCCTGCGCCGATATTGTGTGCCGCAGTAAGGTGCTGGGGGGTATACCCCCGCTTCAGTACCTCTTCCGAAGATTTAAAAACCTTGTAACGTAAATTAATCCGGGTATCCAGACGGCTGTAAACCCTTTTTTCATCCGGCACCTCTATTTCAATACCTGGCTGAATCTGGCTACGCGATATTTGCCCCTGCATAATTTCTTCTTCCACGGAAGGGGTAATTTTCATTACCTCTTCCAGTGTAGTAACGCCCGCAATTACCCTCTCTAACCCATCTTGCCGCAGCGTACGCATCCCGCGCGACATTGCCATTCTTTTTATCTGACTAGCAGAAGCCCTCGTTAAAATTAAATTCTTTATCGCCTCATCCACTAAAAGAATTTCATATATTGCGGTACGGCCATAAAAGCCGGTAAAATTACAATGCTCGCATCCTTTGGCACGATAAAATTTAAGCTTGTTAATTGATTCGGGGTCTAGCCCCCTAAGGGCCTGTTCCTTTGCTGCCTGAGGAATTTTATCCTCTTCTTTACATTTTGGGCAAAGAACCCTTATCAGGCGCTGGGCAATAAACAGCTCAACACTGGAAGAGACCAGGTACGACTCAACCCCAATGTCTAATAAGCGCGTAATGCCGGAAGCCGCATCATTGGTATGAAGGGTTGAAAAAACTAAATGGCCGGTAAGGGCAACCCTAATTGCAATTTCAGCAGTTTCTAAATCCCTGACCTCACCAACCATCATTACATCAGGATCATGCCTTAACATACTGCGTAAGCCTCGAGCAAAATCAAGCCCAATCTGCGGCATTACCTGTATCTGGGTTATGCCGTGCATCTCGTATTCAACCGGGTCCTCTATGGTGATAATCTTGCGTTCTTTAGTATTAATCCTGCTTAAACAAGCATATAAGGTCGTTGTCTTGCCGCTTCCTGTCGGGCCGGTAACAAAAATTATGCCATGAGGCTTAGTAATTAACTGTTCGAATAATCTTAGGCTCTCATGCTCAAGGCCTAATTTTTCTAAACTCAAAAGCATCTGCGTGGGAAGAATCCTGATAACAATACTTTCGCCGTAAGGGGTAGGCAGGGTCGAAATTCTCAAGTCAAGCCTTTGCGTTAATGTTTTAACAACCGCCCGGCCATCCTGAGGCATACGATGTTCAACAATGTTTAAATTCGACATAATTTTGATACGCGAAACTATTGCATTAAAAAAGTGTTTTATCTGAGGGGGAACCTTTGCGTCATAAAGCACCCCGTCTATACGGTAACGCAAAATAACCTCTCCCCGGTAAGGTTCAATATGGATATCGGTGGCGCGTTTCCTGTATGCCTCCAAAATTACCTGGTTGACTAATTTTATTACCGAGGCATCCTCGGCCAATTTTTCAATATCCTCTATCTTTTCATGAGACTGCATAAATGAATCCGGCTCAGAAGGAACCTGGGAAATAATCTTTTCCAGCGTCGCAGCCCCTAAACCGTAATATTTACTGAGCGCCTCCTGGATATCGCCTTCCGGGGCAAGATTCATCTCAATTTCAAACCCCAGCTGCATTCGTATTTCATCCTGGATTTTTATATCTATGGGGTAAGAAACAGCAACCGTCAGGGTCTTATCTTCTATCTTTATAGGCAGAAACTTATAGTAAGAGGCCACTTTAAGCGGAATCCGCTCAATAACTGCTTTATCAACGGTTATTGATTTTAAATCAATGTAATAGAGTTTTAATTCCGCGGCCAGGGTATTTAATAATTCCCCCTCGGGGATTGCATTATGTTTGACTAAAACAGATATCAATGACTGTAAGTCTTTATCGGCTTCCTGGCTAAAATTATCCAAGGAGCCCTTATCAATTAACCCTTTTTTAATTAGCGCCTCATAAAGAATGGAATCTATTCTAGTCATAATTTAAAAGGTGAATTATTGTTAGTTGCTTATCGTTATAAGCTAACAATATTCACAAACCCTCCGGTTATTTAATTACTCTATTATTAAATACAACGCATTAAAGAACAATCGGGGTTCTGCTATGGCTTCTTATCCCGCTTAAGCAATCGACGAATACTATCTGAAACATACTTACGGTAATTCTCTATCGCTTCTTTAATATCTGATTCGCAAACTATGACTAACCTGAGGCGGCGCGGCCTAACCTCTTCTTCTATCTTCGTAATTGCTACTGCATTCAACGGATTAATAATCGCTACGGTTACGGTTCCTTCATCCTGGTTTATCGGCAGGCATTTATGGTCTAAAATAAGCGAAGAAGAAAACCTACGCCCTAACTCCATATCAATATATTCTTCCTTAAGATTAACAAACGGCATATCAAATTGCTCTGCCAAAGCTTGCGCAAGGTTAATTCCGTCAATCAACCCCTTTTTTATCAGAATGGAACCTAAAAATCCATTACCCAGTTTTTGTTCTTGCAATGCATCGTGAAGCTGTGCTTCGGTGATTATGCCCTTTTCAATTAAAATTTCACCTATGCGCTTGGGATTCTTTTTCATCGCCCTGCCCCCACAAACAACAGCTTGCCTTTTGCCTGCCTCAGATAAGCCCTTGTCTCGCGTTATTCCTTGGGCTTTAATTTCTATATTTACCCCGTTAGAGAACTTTACCCTCTAACGGTATGCGCGGACGGTAGCATTAAACCACCGTCAGTTTCAATTGGTAATAACCTCCGATTAAAATCAGAGGTTTTCTCTAACGGGGTTTACTTAAAACCTTGGGGCTTTCACGATGATAGCGCGCCAATCATATAAAGCTCGCCTTCGGGTTTACGGTCTACGTGCCCATCCATAATCTTACGGCAGCCGTCCAGGGTTTGGTCAACCGTAACATACTCGCCGCTTTTGCCGGTATAAGCCTCGGCAACAAAAAATGGTTGGGTTAGGAAATTCTGGATTTTTCTTGCCCGTTCATAGATAACCCGGTCTCCGGCAGAAAGCTCATCAATACCAATAACAATAACAATACGCCGTAATTCTTCATAACGCTGCAAAGTCCGGATAACCTCTTGCGAAACATCAAAATGGCGCTTACCGACAACATCCGGGTCAAGATTACTGCTTGAAGAAAGCAACGGGTCAATTGCAGGGTAAAGGCCAAGCTGTACCCTCTGGCGAGAAAGAACCATTACCGAATCAAGAAAGCTAAATATGGTTACAACCGCAGGGTCAGTAAGGTCATCGGCGGGGATATAAACTGCTTCCACCGAAGTTATTGAACCTCCCATTTCTTTGGATGAACGTATCCTCTCATGGAATTCGCTTGCCTCAGAAATCAATGTTGGCTGATACCCGGTTTCCGAAGGCACGCGGCCAAGTAAGCTGGAAATTTCAGCCCCTGCCTGAAGGAACCGGAAAATATTATCAACAAACAAAAGAACATCCTGATTCTTGCGCTGAATGGATTCAGCCAGGGTCACCCCGCTCATTGCTACCTCAAAACGCGCACCCGGCGGCTCATTCATTTGGCCAAAAACTAATACTGTCTTAGATAGTATGTCGCGCCGGGAAAGCTCAAAATAAAGCTCATTACCCTCACGAATACGCTCTCCTGCCCCGGTAAATACGCAGGCGCCGCGATATTTTTTAACAATGTTATGGATTACCTCAAGGGTCAGAATACTCTTACCTAACGCTGCCCCTCCGAGAATCCCCGCCTTAGAGCCCTTTACCAAAGGAAAAAGCAGGTCAATAATTTTAATACCGGACTCCATTACCTCAAACTCTTCCCTCTTATCACTACCCGGAAAACGCACCCCTAATTTTGGCCGGCGGATAGGAAATCTCTCCCCTTCAGGTAAATCACCTTTCTGGTCAATCGGCTCTCCCCATACATTTATAATTCGGCCGTAGAGCGAATCCCCTGCGGGAATCGTAATTGGCTCACCTGAAGCATAGGCGGGTGTATTTCGCTGGAGATTAGAAGTAGAATTTATGGCAATACAACGGGCAATATTTCCGGGAAGGTGTTCGGCAACCTCAAGCACAACCCTTTTGCCGTCTACGGTCTTAGTATTTACGTTCTCAAGGATATTCGGGATATTAACGTTGGAAGGAAACCTTACATCAACAACCGGGCCTTGAACCGCAATTACATATCCAGCATTGGATTTTTTTTCTGTTTCCATTTTTTGGTTTTCTATTGCCGCAACCTTAATCTGTCTTCTGTCCTCTGACAACTAATCCCTCGGCTTCGCTCGGGACTTCCTTCGGTCGCTCGGGACTTAAGAGTCATAAGTCCTAAGTCTTAAGTCATAAATTTCCGAACTTACAACCTATAACTTACAACTTGTGACCCAGAGAATCTTGTTAGTCGCTTCTTTTCTCTAACAACTGACAACTAAAAACTGACAACTAAACACGTGTTTCTTATTTAATAAACACCGATCTTGCCGCAAAAAGCTCGCGCATACTGCGGTCAACCAACTCATGGCGCTGACGAAAATACTGAAGCCGAAGCTCCTTTTCCAGCTGCTCAAGCTTATGCCCGCTGTCTTCAAGGTGAATAAAACGCGCTGCTATCTCGGCCAGGCGGCTTAATCCAAAAATTTCATATAACTTCTGTCCGAGAAAAAGATAAACCATATACCCAACAGCATCCCCAAGCGAAGATTCCATAATCACCTCAAAAGAGCCTTGAGGTTTTTCCTTTTTTGGCTTTGCAAACGGCAGGAGCTGCAGCTTTTGTATATGCTGCGACATAAGCGAAGACGCATAGGGATAGAATATCTTTAGCGCGCCTATTTGGCCGCTGAATTCCTGATCAACAATATAATTCCTAAGCTGGATTGCCTGGGCAAATCTTTGCTCATCCTTAATCCCCTCAAAGCTAGTAAAGGGGACATTATTTTCCTGGGCATAAACCTTTCCCTTTTCCCCGACAATTATCAATCTGGCGTTATTTTCTTCGACATCGTGAAGCGCGGCAGTCATGACCTGCATATTAAGCGCACCCAAAAGCCCAGTATCCGAAGTAACCGCAATCACGCCGGGAGCCCGATTGGATAGATTCACCAAAGGGTGGTTCATTCCAGCCCCTTGAGCAGGAACCATATCAAAAAGACTCTCCAAAACAACAAAAATTTTATCATATAACTTAATCTTCTTTTCCATAGTATGATACTGGGATATGGCGATTTGCTTAAGCACCTCAACAAGCTCTGCGAGATTCTGGTTAAAATCCAAGTCTGCTTTAATTTTGGAAAGTAACTGCATTTTTTAAATTAGTTCTTACCACTGAGAACACAGAGAGAAGCTTAATACCCTAAGGCCCGTATCGCAAGCCTTAAGTGGCCTGAAAATACCAACCTAACCCTTCATAGAGCTGAGCGATGCTTTGATCATTTAGAATCTTGGAACCCCTGAGGTTACCGAAAATATCCGGATACCACTCTGAAATCTTAGCCGCAAATTCGTCCTTAAATTTATGTATATCGGGAATAGATAAATTATCAAGCACGCCGATGCTTAAGGCAAACAAGAGCATTATTTCTATTTCCATGGAAATGGGTTTATTCCTATCCTGAATAAGAAGCTGGGTTATTGTTTGGCCCCGCCTTAACTTTTCTTCTGCGTCTTTTGAAAGCCCGGCAGTGCGCAATTGAGTCATCTGCAAAAGTTCCTGGTATTGGATGTATTCCAACCTTAACCTGTCACTAAGCGCTTTCATTGCCGGCCATTTTGCCTTATTTCCGATCCGGGAAACTGAAAGCCCAAAATCAATTGCCGGCTTAATTCCTTTTTTGAAAAGGCTGGCATTAAAATAAATCTGCCCGTCAGTCATAGAAATCAGATTCGTGGAAACATAACCCGTAACATCCCCTTGCAATATTTCGACAATCGGGAAGAATGTCATTGAACCGCTGCCTAATTCCGGTTTCAGGTAACCGGCGTGTTCCATCAATTGTGAATGAATATAGAATATATCCCCGGGATATGCTTCCCTTCCCGGTGCACGTTCCATCAAAAGCGAAATCTGACGGTATACCCAGGCATGCTTAGTAAGGTCATCAAATACCACAAAGACATTACGCCCCTGGCGCATCAAATATTCCCCTAACATTGCCGCGGTATAAGGAGCCAGATATTGCTCCCCCATTGAAACAGAAGCAACGCCCCCCACTACTATCGTATAAGGCATAACCTCTTTTTCGCGGAAAATATTCATTATCTTAACAAGGCTGGCGTAGGTTTTTCCGATACTGCAATAAATACAGATTACGTCTTTGCCCTTTTGATTAATGATTGCATCAACCGCTACGGTTGTTTTTCCGATAAGACGGTCTCCGATAAGCAGCTGCCGCTGCCCTTTGGCAATCGGAATAACCGCATCAAGAATCAAGGTCCCGGTTTCAAATGTATCTTCAACCGGGACGCGGTCCATAACCCCGGCTGCTTCCGAGAATACCGGACGAATGTCGGAAGCTTTAATTTCACCCTTATCATCAATCGGCTCACATAAACTATTAATTATCCGCCCTATGAAAGCTTCACCTACGGGCAATTGCAAAAACTCTCCCTTGCTATAAACTTCGTCCCCGGTGCGGATAAAGCCTTTTGAATTAAGCACTAAAACCTGGACATACTCTTCATTAAAACCAAAAACCATACCCTCGCCCCCATGCGGCAATTCAAGAATCTGGCCGTTTATGCAGGAAGAAAGCCCTGATATCTTCAAGATACATTCGCGTACGACCTTGACAACCCCTACCTCATGAACCTCAAATTTTGCCGCCGATGCGTTATTAACTGCTTCTTTGTTGGCCACTAATTGCCTCCTGAATTTTAAATTTTAAACTCCCGTCAAGAACCAGGCTGCCGAGATTAACCACCAGGCCGGCAACAATATCAGGATTAACCTCCTCCTTAATGTCAATATCGCGGCCTAACTTCTCTTTAACCTTTGCCTTTAAGCCTTGAAGTTGTTTTGGATTAAGAGTAAAAGCACTGACAATCTTTGCCTCCAGGTCCCCTTCCGGAATATGTAAACGCTCTAATTGCTCAAGGCTGCTGGCAATTAATTCATCAAGCCAGCGGCGATGAATTTCTTCCCTAATGTGTTCGGGTAAAACCGCCTGGACCAAATCCGCTGCACGCTGAACTGCCTTTTCCTCTATCTTTTGGTTGATTTCGCTGATCAGCGCCTGACGGGTACGTTCTGCCTGCTGAACAAACTCTTCCCCTTTTTCCTGAGCCTTATTTATAATTTTATCCCGCTCGGCTTCTGCCTTAGCAATAATCTCCCCCTGTTGTTTCTGGGCATCCTTTTGCGCATTAGCAAGGATTTCCTGGCACTGACGCTGGGTTTCTTCAAGCTTCTTTTTAATTGCCTCATCTTTTTTTACGTATTCAGCAGATAATTGTTCTAAATGATCGGTTGCCTTAACCACGTTGCGTTGCAGAATTTTGCGCAAAAAGAAAACCAGGCCTGCAAAAATAATAACTTGCAGAAGAATCAAAGGAATAATCAGCATTTTTTAACTCCTTTAATGAGCAGACGACTTATGGAGTTCAACGACATAAGTCGTAGGCGCAAAGCGCCGTCTGCGAATTAACCCCGCCCTTTTGGCGGCAATAAACTATTTTTTACACGTTTCTTTAAGTGTCCGATCGTACTGCCGTGATGTTTCAGCTTCATCTCCCGATCAAAAGCATCTTTCTTACTTAAATACGATTCGTAATAAACTACTCTTAGCGGTTTATGTTTACTCGTAACAAATACTCTACCACTATTATGTTCTTTTAATCTTCGCTCTAAATCGTTAGTGCTGCCGATGTAAAGATATTTATAATTTTCGCTTTGCAGCATATATACAAAATGCATATTCATTTTGTATCTTCCCCAAAAGGGCGAGGTAAGTTCGGCCATTATAACTTACGTCGCTTATGCTCCGTAAGTTATGGCCTCACTTAACTAAATAATTGAAATGCAACAAGCATCGCAATAACTGCTGCTGCCTCGGTAAATATTAAGACAATTATCATTGCCGTAAAAACCCGCGGGGCAGACGAAGGATTTCTCCCCAGGGCATCAATGCTTGACCTTCCGCAAACAGCAAAAACCCAAGCCGGCCCGAACATACAAAAGGCAAAGATTAAAAGAAGCGCAACATTACGGTCCATATTTTCTTGGATTAAAGTTAATTACTAATTGTTTAACACTAAATATCTTACTCTTCAATAATAATCCTTGCTTGATTACGGCTAATCCCCGCAATTCCGCGGCGAATTTCAAAAACCTGCCCGTCAATAATTAAACTGCCGCTAATTAAACGGCTTAATAATGGCTTATGAAA
>JBDRHJ010000110.1:0-3195 GCA_043816835.1 Candidatus Omnitrophota bacterium | reverse complement strand
CAAATACTCTACCACTATTATGTTCTTTTAATCTTCGCTCTAAATCGTTAGTGCTGCCGATGTAAAGATATTTAAAATTTTCGCTTTGCAACATATATACAAAATGCATATTCATTTTCCATCTTTCCCCAAAAGGGCGGGGTCGTTTATCTATCCAGGTGAGTAAAAATCATCCGGCCAGCCTGAGTTTGTAATACCGAAGTAACCGCAATCTTTACCTCTTGGCCGATAAACTTCCGGGCATCTTCAACCACAACCATTGTTCCGTCATCTAAGTATCCTACGGCCTGGTTGTGTTCTTTTCCCTCACGAATTAATTTTATGCGCATCTTCTCGCCCGGGAAAACCATTGGTTTTATTGCATTAGCCAATTCATTTATATTTAACACGTGCACCCCTTGAATCGTAGCAACGCGGTTAAGGTTAAAATCCACGGTAAGAATCTTTGCCTCTAAAACCTTAGCCAATCTAACAATCTTGGCATCAACCTCTTTTATGTCAGCGAAGTCTTCGTCATTAACAATTATGGTAATCGAGGTCTCCCTCTGCAGGCTATTTAAAATTTCAAGGCCGCGCCTGCCCCTTTGGCGCTTTATCGGATCGGTAGAATCCGCGATATGCTGAAGCTCCCTTAAGACAAACCGCGGCAAGACGATTTTTCTGTCGATAAAGCCGGTTTTGCAAATATCGGATATCCTGCCGTCGATAATTACGCTGGTATCTAAAATAATCGCGTCGTCTCTCTGGTCTTGGCGCCGCAGGCGCACATAAGGGATAATTATGTTAAACTCATCCTTGCCGCGTAAGCCAATGACCATACCAAAATAACCGAAGATTAAATTCAAGCTAACTCGAATCCAGGTCATGACATCAACGGAAAACCGCGCAAAGGTAAATGCATCCCCTACGAACTTTGCCATAATTAATCCAAGGATCAGGCCGAAAACGGCGCTCGATAATCCCTTGATTGAAACGCGCCCCATAATTGACTCCAGCAATATGATCACTAAACTGATTACAACCCCGGCCCCTAACCCAATAAGGCTATTATCAACTAATCGCCCGAACTGAAAGCCGGTAAGCGAAACAGCAATAAGAAAAAGAATACGCACTGATAAAAGATTCATTTCTCTACCCCCATTTTTAAAATAAAGCCGTTAAGGATACAAGAAAATCGCTTTCGGCGATGACCTTTTAGCGATTTTCAGTGGTTAGAAAAGTTTCATACTTTGCTGCACCATAAAAAATTATTCCTGAGGCAAATTTCCGGCCCCGGACGCGGCCTTACGATTATTCGGCGCAACCCGCCCGTCCTGAGGCTTAAGCATAATTTCTAATGATTCTTTTAAAGAAGAGGCCGGCTTAAGCAACAGGCGCTTATTCTTATATTCCAATCGCTTGAAATTCCAAGCCGGTAAAACACACGATTGGAATCCCAGCTTTTCTGCCTCGTTTAGCCGTAACTCAGCATGCAGAATACTGCGAATTTCCCCGGTAAGGCCGACTTCACCCAGGATTAAGGTATCTGCCAAAACAGGCTTATCCATAAATGCAGAAGCAATTGCGATACTCACACCCAAATCCGCAGCAGGGTCCCCTATCTTTATCCCGCCTACGACATTGACAAATATATCTTCGCTTTCCAGGCGAAGCCCGATTCTTTTTTCGAGCACCGCTACCAGCAGGCTCATTCGATTAAAATCAAATCCCTGGCTGCGCCGGCGCGCATAACCAAATCCGGAATGGCTTACCAATGCCTGTATCTCGACAAACAAGGGGCGGCTGCCTTCCAAAACCGACACCACCACGGTTCCGGAAGTATGCTTAGGGCGCTGGCTAAGAAACATTTCCGAAGGATTGCCTACTTCTTTTAATCCGGAAGTAGACATTTCAAAAACCCCGATTTCATTAACTGAGCCGAATCGATTCTTTACTGCCCTTAAAACCCGATACATTGAAAACTGGTCACCTTCAAAGTAAAGCACTGTATCAACAATATGCTCAAGAACCCGCGGGCCGGCTATCGTGCCTTCCTTGGTTACATGGCCGATGATAAATAAGCTTATACCGCGCGATTTCGCCAACATCGTAAGGCGGCCGGCACATTCCCTTACCTGGCTGATACTGCCCGGGGAAGAACTAATTTCCTCGCTAAAAAGCACCTGGATAGAATCAATAAAAATAACCTTGGGATTTATTTTATCAACATACTCCATGATTAAGGAGAGGCTGGTCTGGCTGACAATATAAAGGCAATCCCCCCCGATAACTTTCTCATTGGAACGATTGTTTTTATTAAGCTCTGCGCCCAAGCGATCAGCGCGCATCTTAGTCTGCTGCGTTGATTCCTCGCCGCTAACATAAAGCACCGGAATATTCTTATCGCTTAATTGCGCTGAAACCTGCAGGGAAATCGTTGACTTGCCGATGCCGGGATCGCCGCCGATTAAAATAACCGAACCCGGGACAATGCCGCCGCCTAAAACTACATCCAACTCCCGGATGTCTGTCTTAATGCGTTCAATACCTTCAGACGCCACATCCTTTAATAAAACCGGCTGCTGATTAAAAACCGGCGCACCCTTCTTGGATTTTGCCGATGGCGACAAATAAGCTTCCTCAATAAAGGAATTCCAACTATTACAATCCGGACACCTGCCTAACCATTTTGGCGTCTGATACCCGCAACTTTGGCAATTAAATACGGTCTTAGTTTTCATCTTGCCAATACCTTATAGGTTATAAGTCTTAAGTTATAAGTCATAAGTTGTAAGTGTTAAGCCTTTCTAGCAATAACTTATGAGTCATAAGTCTTAAGTTGTAAGTCATAGGTTTTTATGAAAGCTCCAAAGCAATCTTCCGATTTCTTCTCTGAGTTCTTGAAGCTTTTCATATTTTATTTTATTTAAGTATTGGAGTCGTAAGGAGAAATCTAAAAGATACTGTGTCTCTGCCAATGATCCCAATGCGATATTTACAAATTGCTTCAATTCTTTTTTACCCTGCCTAGCTGTTCCTTCAACAAGATTAGTAGGTATCGACAGTGCTGCTCTTCTTAATTGAGAAGTCATTCCATATAGTTCTTCCTTAGGAAATGATTTTGTCTCTAAATAAATTTGATAAGCTAACTCATTTGCCTTTTGCCAAACCAATAATTTTTTATATCCGTATTCACCCATTATCGTTTTCTCTTAT
>JBDRHJ010000109.1:0-10329 GCA_043816835.1 Candidatus Omnitrophota bacterium | reverse complement strand
CTGCTTCGGAAAAGTGATTACTCAGGCCGTTGCGGTTAACCGATGCCTCAAGGTTGATCTCCGGCCAAAGGCCGTTCTTTTCCATAACCAGGGTTATTTCCTTGGCAATAATTTCATTTTTTGCCTTAATATAATCCCGGCGATACTTAAATGCTGTTTGCAGTGCCTCACTTAGCTTGACCGGCTGAATAATCAAACTAAGCTCTTCTTTAGGCAAAACAAGCTTATCCCCATCCTCCAGATTCAAAAATAGCTTTAACTCATTTATATAAGACTGAAGTTTATTTTCTGCCAGAATCAGGTCAATCTCTTTTTGCTTAAGGTTTGCCTCAGAAGCGAGCAATTGGGGCAGCTCAATAATCCCCTTAAGGATTTTTTGTTTATTCGCCTGATATAATTCCTCGGCCTTAAGGAGCATATCGTCCCTGATTGCAGCAACATCCCTATACTGGGCAACCTGCCAATATACATTGCTTACCTCTGATAAAACCCCTTCAATCTTATCCAAAGAGGTATATTGTGCATTCTCGATATCAATCTTGGTAACCTTAATATTGGAGCGATCCTCAATCCCAAAGAAATTCCTGCCTAATTCCTGTTTAATGCTTAATTCAACCGATGAATTATAAGCCGGATTGGTGGTTACGTAGGCGGAATTTGACCAGGAGCGCTGATTGGCAAAATCCATTCCCAGGGTAGTCCCTGTGGGGAGTTTTTGTGAAACACCAAAATTATAATTGCGGGTCTCTGATTTTGTGCCGGCAAAGGCAGAGCTGGCCTTATTTTGGTCATCGGTAAGATTAGCCTCTGCGGAAATCAACGTATCATAAATAGACTCAACCACCCCTAGATCTTCTGCTTTTGACTGGGCATCGAACTGGGCTAACTGGATATCAAAATTATTATTAAGGGCAAGCCGGCAGACTTCATCCAAGGTTAAATAAACCCCCCCGGGAAACTGACGGGCCTGAGGCAATAATTCCTCCTTAGCAGGAGAAATGATATCTTCCGCTGCCGGAAGGATAAGTAAGGAAAAATTCAAAAAGATGAAAATAAAAAATATTTTTTTATACATATTCTTTGCCTAATACCTCAACAATCTTCTTTAAGATGCGGAGGTAACCCTCCCTATCCTCGGTGCTTAAATGTATTAAAATTTTATACCAACGCTGGTTAATCTCAGAAAAAAAATGCCCTACCAGTTTTTTCCCTTTATCGGTTAATTCTACATTAACTGCCCGGCGGTCTATGGTATCGCGCACACGCCGGCAATACCCATTGCGCAGGAGCCGGTCAATCACGCCGGTGATTGTCGGCGGGGAAACGCGCATCTCCCTGCTTAGCTCGCCTACGCGCATGATTTTCTTCTCATAAATCCGCATTAGGGTAACCATCTGCGGCGTAGTAACCTGCGGCGCGCTGATAAACCCCGCATGCAGGCCCCTTAGTAATTTTGGGACTAACAAGGCAATCTCCGATGCAATTATCCTGGCCCTTTGCATTTTTGCACCTCCGGATTTATCCAAAATTTAATTCAAAAGGTTAAATATTTGCTTAGCTAACTAAAATATTAGCATAAAAAAATATACTTGTCAAGGGGTTTTTAAAATTTGCCGCAGGTAAATTTATTTGACAAATAGTTACGAAAAACGGCCACTAAGGTTTTTTAGGTGTTTGATAATAGAATCGATATTATCAAAAGGGGTTGAGGCACCCGCAGTTACGCCTATTGATTTAATATTTTTAAGCCAGTGCTTTTTGATTTCACTCTTGGTATTTATCCAGCGGGTATTAGGATTTAGAGACTTAGCGATCTGAAATAATCTTTTTGTATTTGCGCTTTTTCTTGAACCGATTACTATAATTAAATTATTTTTTTTAGGTAAGGTTCTTATTTCTGCCTGCTTAACCCGGGTAGGGGCGCAAATCGTGTTGAAAAATTTTAAGTCACCGATTTTTTTCTCCAGGGCCTTTTTTATTTTAAATATTTTTTCCGTGTCTTGTGTTGATTGAACAACAACCGCTGCCTTTTTAATATTATCAATACCCTCTCGGTTTATCTGATCAAACTTCTCGATAATTACCGGCTTATTCTTAATCTGCCCCCCTATGCCGACAACTTCAGCGTGATTGCGGTCACCGATAATAATAATCTTGCGGCCCTGGTTATCCATTCTGGTCACAATCTTATGAATCCCTTTTACCATAGGGCAAGTAGCATCAACAATTTTGTAACCATCGTGCTTAGCCTTATTAAGTAATTCCAGCTTAATTCCGTGCGCGGAAATTAGAAAAATCCCCTTTTTGTTTTTGCTTAGGCCCTTAACCTTCTTAATCCCGCGGCGGGCAAGCATCTTGACCACATCTTCGTTATGGACAATATCCCCGAGCATATAAACAGATTGTTTGCCCTTGCTAATCTTAAGGGCGATATTTACCGCCCGCGTAACACCAAAACAAAAGCCGGCACTCTTTGCCAGATTTATTTTCACCTTGCACCTTCTATTTCATTCCCGCTTTTTTGTCCTACGGTTTGAATAATTATGCTTAGGAACTTAAATCCCGCACTCAAAGAAAACAGAGGGATCATTTAAGCCAACTTTAAAATATCGAAATCAACCGGCAAGATAATTCTGCCGGCAAAATTTTTCTTAATTTCTTTTCTAATTGCCTCAAGGGAATACTTAACCTCAGAGGTAAAATGAATCGGAATTAAAACGCGAGGATTTATTTCCCTGGCAATCTTGCCTAAGCCCAGGCTTGAGGTATGCATACTAATCAGCTGCGGGTATTTTTTGAAAATTCTTTGCGGGGCAAAACAATCATGAATCAAGTAGTCGCAACCCCGGCTAACCCTTATTAAATCTCTGCTTTTAGCTGTATCACTGGAATAGACTAAATTGACTCTGTCTTTTTTAAAAAAGAATTTTAAGCCCAACGAGTCCCGGCTATGCTTTACCTTAAATGCCCGGACTGAAATATTTCCTGAATCATAAAATAAACCGGCCTCTACCTTTTTATAAATTATTTTCGGATATTTATCGGTATTTTCCAGCTTAAAGAGCCTTCTTAACTGCTTGACTAATTTTATTGCCGTGGGATGGGCAAAGATGTTTATCTGATCATCGAGCTGATAACGGGAATGAAGTAATGAAACCAATCCATAAATATGGTCCGGGTGGCTATGGGTAAGGATAATATGGTTGATTGCACGGTAATCAACCTTTAATCTCGCTAATTTAACCAATAAAGAACCCGGCGTATCAATGAGTACCCTGTCTTTGCCATGGCTTAACAGGATTGAGGTATTGTCGCGCTTGCTGGAAGCAATTGCGGCTGAGGTTCCTAAAAAGAAAATTTTTGCCATTTTTTAACCCTGAAATTAATAATGCCCTGCCGCAAGAAGGGGCGCTTTTAAACCCTGCGGCCACCCAGCAAATCGCTATCATAATAATAAGGCCTGATTCGGAAAAATAAAATCAGGCCTTAATGTCTAAACGAGAGGTTATATCTTAACTACGTTTGATGCTTGATCCCCTTTAGGGCCCTGGGTAATATCGAATTCAACTGCCTGGCCCTCTTGGAGGCTCTTATAACCTTCGCCCTTGATTGCTGTATGATGAACAAATACATCCTTGCCGTCTTCAGTAGCAAGAAAACCATAGCCCTTCTGGTTACTGAACCACTTCACTGTTCCTTTTGCCATCTTCTAGCCCCTTTCCCCCTTCCTGAATCATTAAATCAGGAAAATCGCGCTTCTTATAAGTTTAACCTTCCAGCGATTTTCCAGCGGCATAGGAAAATGCTTATACCCTAATCAGCCAAGGCGCTTTACCTATGCCTCAGTAATAAAATAAAAACCGTAAAGCAGAATTCTCTTTACGGTCGAAGATCAAATTTTAATTCTTTATCCGGCATTACTTATTGCATCCTTACAAATAAAAAGTTGCTCCTTAAGACTGAATAAATTATAGTATATTTTTATTCCCTGTCAAGGATTATTATTTAAAGGCGGCTGTTTAGAAAACAATAATTCCGTCTAGGGGATAGCGATTTTAGAAATTGTTATACTGGAATGCGCAATACTGGAATCTTCCGATTTCGGGCTAATACTATATTTTTCTATCTTTAATAGATTGTCCGAGCTTTCAACCTTATAGATAAAATCCATAAGCTGCTCCATCTGCCCCTCACAGCTCAGATTCAAAAAATATTTCTTATATGCAAACTCATCCCTTATGTCTGTCGGTTTTATATCGATAAGATAAACCGCGGCTTTGTTTGCTAAATTCTCAATCTCTTTTAAAGTCAGGGTGATTGCTTCTTCCGCGGTAATATCTGACATCGAATATTTCTCATACTTCTGGCTCTCGATGATTATCCTGTCCTCCTGCGCCAATATATGTAAATCCCTTTTTATACGGATCTGCTCCTGCTTAATCTCTTCATCTAACAATTGCATTTTTGAAATAACCGGGTAAATTATTAAACGGTCCATGACTGCCAACAGGATAAAACCCAGAGCGACATAAAAAACAATTTTTTCCTTTTTGGTTAAATGTGTGAAAAATGCGTTAATCCCTTTAATATCAATCATTTTTTATATTGTTAAGTGCGCCAATTTTTCCGTCGGAAAACTTACCTTTATATCCTCCCCATACTCACGGGTGGTTAAGCTGGCAAATAAAGGCGAAATCAGCCAGGTCTTTTTCCCCTACCCGTTTTTGCCTTGTATAGCGGGTTTCTACCTTTTCAAAATATGGGGATTCAGTCAATCTGTCAACAAAGGAGAAAACCGCAGACATGGAATCTGCCCTGCCTTCAATGGCAAAGGCCTTGTCGGTCTCAAATTTAAGGTAACCGATTTCTACATCTAAGGATAAGGCATCGTAAACCGCAACCAAAACCTCTAAGGGATACCCGCGGCTTGCTAAACAATCCTTTATTATCTGGTTTTTTGAAAAAGTGCTTTTTAATTTCTCTGCATCCATATGAATACTGCTATAACGTACGGATAAATCTTTCAGATAACTGCTGCGGACATAAATCTTAACCAGCAATAAGCAATAAACTAAAACAAAGGCTGCCATTACCAGGATTCCCGCCTTAATAACTTCCCTGCCCCTTTGCGTAATTACCCTTTCTAGTTTTATTTCCTCCGGCACAAGGTCAAGCATTGTCTCATCATATGCAAATAACGGGGCAATCGAATCCAAGAATGAGACCTGCTTATTTTTAAATAAATCGGTTTTTGCTACCTTAGGGGCAATCGAAAAATAATCAAAATAAGATAAGGTTTCAATTGTAACGCCTAAATTTGTGTTTAAAATTTCAACCAGGAATTTATTATCATCAACTGCGCCGGTCAGAAAAAATCGGGTAGGCGCCTTGCCTATATCCTCGCTGCTATAAGCCTCTAATGATTTTTTGGCTTCCTCAATAAATTTAGGCTCGTATTTTTCCCTTTCACTCGATAAATGGCTTAACCCGATCGGGATATTACGGACAAATATTACCTTGCTCTTAAGGATAACCATAAAATCAGTAAAGGTCTCGGTGATATGGATAATGTTTGCCGGTACATCCTGGGCTAATTTTAAATTCCTGGAAATTATATGGCCGATCCCTTCCGGGGCAAAAGCCATTCGTTCAATATTCAACCCTGCCTTAGTTAAAATTTCTAACTGCCTGCGTATTACAGTGCGCGTGGCAATAACCAAAAGGACCTTGGTATAATTCTGCTTATGCACCCCGATGTTTATATAATCAATGATTATTTCCTCGCGTGAATAAGGCGTATGGCGGGAAGCCTGTAAATTTATAATTTCCTTTATTTCATTGGGGTCGCGGGAAGGAATTTCAATGTTTTTGGTTATTGTAAGAAATGATGGTATGGCAACTACAATGTGGGATTTAGCAAGCGGCAGCCCCTTTGTTAGCTCTTTGATAATCTGGGCAATTTCATCCTCGGATAGATTCTCGATTTTATGCAGCGCTAAATTGCGTATTTCTTTTTTTTGCCGGGAAAAAATCAAGTGGGCGATTTTTAAATCCCGGCTGCTTAAATCAATTGCAATAAGGTCTCGAACCTTAAACATAATCCTACCCTTCTTGTTGCCTCCAAGATAAAATTTCGCCTTCCCGGTTAATTATAGAAATTGTTTCTAACTGCCGGTTATCCAGGCGGGCTATTGACCTAACCATAAAATTACTGGAATTGGTTGAAAGCTTCCCCCTAGATACCAAATTATGTAAACTGGTTAGCTCAGCGATGGATAATTCCGCAAATGAAGCCAGTTCTGCAGTAATATTATTTGGGGAGCTAAAAATATTATCGTCGGAATTCGCCTCAATCCCGTCTTCCCCGCAGCGAAAAGAAATAATCTTATCAACAAGCGCGATTCCTAAATCTAAAGCAAGTAAAACTTCCACCCCGGCGGTATTAATATTTATTCTGCCGTCGCCATAAATGGTAACATAATTCTCGATTTTTTCAAGAAGTTCCTGGCTTACACCCCTTACCAGAAGCAACTCATCAAAAACCTCAAAATCAGCGTCCTTAGCCTCATAAGGATTAGGTAAATTACGATAATACCTGTCCTCAGCACTGCCCTCGGGAACCAATAAACCGCTATCCTTATCCCTCCAATCAATAATTGCTGCTGCCAAGCCCTGCGCCTCTGTTTTTCCAAGGCCAACAACAATCATAATCAGGCGCTGAATAACATCCAGCTCCGCTTTATTTAAGTTCACCTTTCTTTCTTCGTCAATAAGCCCGTAGCGTGTTTGGTAGCGGCCCGAATGATAATCTAAATAGCTATAACACACGTCAAATGTACCGTAACCAACACCTACCTCCTGGAATATGCCGGGATTATTACCCCATGCCTCGTTTAAAACATCATATTCAGAAGGCTCTTTCTTGTTTAATTCTACAATTGCCCGCTTAACCCCTGCTTCGGCAATAAAATACAAGTTATCGCGGCTATTGAGTATTTTAACAAACTCAATCTTTTGCCTTGCGTTATAACCCAGATGTATCGCAAACATACCCAACAAGAATAATGACCATAATGTAATCACTAATATGCTTGCCCTGTTATCCATTCCCGCTTCTTTAATCTTCACCAAAACCCCCGATAAATAACCTTTCTCTTAAGTCCATCTTTAAGATTGCCTAACTGGGATATCAATTGTCCTGATAATCATTTCAATCTGCTGATCACTGCGAAGCTCAAGCTTAATTCTTACTGCTAAGGGCAACCCCTCGCCTATGCATTCTTCCTGCCAGAGATATTCCTTTGCCTTCTGATCATAAAAATAATAGGCAAACTCCAGGGAACGAACATCATCCAATAATGTCTGGTTATTGCCGCTGTCGCCTTCAAAGGTTTGGCTGTAGCTTCTAACCCGCTTATTTAATTGTTCGTCCCCTTTGATATAAAAATAAGCCACCTGCCCAATCCCGGTTTCGTAAAATCCCCCTGGCCCCTCGGTAGTAACAAGCGTAACAAAAGCAATCTTATCCTGATTACCCTGGAACCCAATTGTTGAAAATTCAAAGGTATTGCGCAACTCCCCGGCAATCCGGTCAAAGAAAATATTAATATCATCCTGCTTAACCGTTTGATTCATGCGCTGCCATATATTGATGCCATTAGCTAATGTCGTAAAAATCGCCAGGCCAATTAACGAAAACATCGTTAAAACAACCAGCATTTCAATAAGGGTAAACCCCGTTAGAAAGCTCGGGTTACTCCTTGTATTACGCTTTCTTTCTGAGGGGGTAAACCCCTGTTTTTTAACAGGGGATTCACAATGGCTATTTCGGTTTATAGGATCCCTGGTTTGCATGGCCTTACCCTTCCTACTCTTCCTCCTCGTCATCCTCAGCATAGTTCGATAAGTATGCGGTTCTTAATAACTTCACCTTGCGCGCACCCTGCTTCCAGGAAGTATTTAAGGTAACCCGGTATAATTCATCGGCCTCAATTACGGCATAACTCATATCCCAACTAATCTTTTTCCCCTTGATTACAAAAGTACCTGATGTCTGTGTGGGATTTAAAAATTCATATTGCCGGAGGCTATCCTGCAATTGCCAAATCTTTTCATCCATCCATAATTGAACCTTTAGATGATTTAAGTGATAGTCCAATGTATCCAGCGAAATAAAAAAGGCCTGGTAAATCATTACCAGGCCTAATGCTAAAACCGCAGTTGCCACCATAACCTCAACTAAGGTAAACCCCGTTAGAAAGCTGCGGTTACTCTTTGTATTACGCGTTCTTTCTAACGGGATAAAGCCATATTGTGCCTTGCGTTTTGCGCTTTGTGCTTTAGGTATAACATAAGATATAAGGCGCACGATGCAATTATTGCCAGTTTGTAACATCATCTTCGCTTTCTACTCCGTCCCTGCCTAAAGAATAAAGATCGTAATCCTGAGTGCGATGTGTACCGGGAGACTTGTATTTATATTCCTTGCCCCAGGGATCCATCGGCCTTCTTTCTAAATACGGCCCATTCCAATTCCTTGCCGAAGATGGTGCGCTAAACATGGCATTAAGGCCCTCTGATGTGCTCGGGAATGCGCCATTGTCTAATTCATAGAGCTTAAGGGCAGTAGCAATATTAGCATTAATATCAGCAGAGGCTGCGGCAATCCTCGCCTGCTCCCCCCTGCCGGTAAGGCGCGGCATGACCATTGCCACCAAGGCACCGATGATTATAACTACCAGCATTAATTCAATTAGGGTGAATGCGTTGTGTGCTTTGCGCTGTGCGCTTTGCGTTCTAATCATTATTTTACCTCCTGTCGTTTGAATAAATCTATTAAATTTTATTTCAAACAATATCTGTATTATTGACTCTCTAAACCTATTTAATTACATTAAACGCCCGGCGCATAGCCCAAGGCGCAAAACGCAATCATTCCCCCCTTAAATACTCTATCCATTTATGCTCCAGTTCCTCGATACCCGATAAGGAATTAGGATAAGCAGAAGCCAAAGCATGCTCCAGTCTTTTGCCGTCGCGTAACTGGCGGCAGAAATCAGTAAAACTATTTGCACCGTATCGCGTAATCAAAAAGCCTACCAGGGAGGCTGCCTCAATATAATATAAATCTACTAAATCTCCCCCTGACATAGCTAACGGCCTTGATTGATTATTAATTGAAAGTGAGCGCAACTGTATATCAGCTTTATCCTTAATTAAGCGAATATCCAAATCCATCATATCCCTTAAAGAAATTAATGCCCCTGTCTTTAGGTATTCGCGTACCAGTCTTTTTACCAACTCCCTTTTTATTTCTTCCCCCCACTGAGCTACGCCCTCATCAAGCCAAAGCGGGATTTCTCCTTTGAATCCAACAAAATCGCGGAAAATTAAATGGGCTATTTCGTGGGGGATAACCGAAATTAAAAAGCTGTTGCTCCCCGAATAACTAAGGATTTTCTTGTTTTTATAATCCGCTATTCCCTCTGACCAGTTAGGGCGGCCGGAAGCCTCGAGAAAGGCGGCGTGGCTGGGATAGATATAAATCTTGACGCGATTAGACCAGGTCCAAAAATTTGAATTGCGGGCATACCCAAGATCAGTTGCAATGCGCCGGTAATCCTTTTCTGCCTTATGTAATACCTGATTAGCAAAAGCCTTATCCTGTTGAGCAAAATAGACTATAAAATGCTCGCCCTTTGACTCCTCCCAGCTAAAAGCAAATAACACAGCCGCAAACAGCAATATAATAAGAATAGCATATATAAATTTCATTCCCGGCCGGTTACCTCGCCTTGTTAAAAAACTGATTTACGCCAGGCATAATGCCTATTTTGCAACGGGGCTTACCCCGTTAGAAAGAAGGCGTATTGCAAAAGATAACTGCAGCTTTCTAACGGGGCTTAATTAATCGGGCTAATCTGGAATATCGGCAGAAGCATTGCCACAACAATGAAGCCAACCATTAATCCCATTGTAAGGATCATTATCGGCTCAAGCAGCGAAGTCATTACCTTTATTGCATCATCAACATCCTTTTCATAAGTAAGCGCAACCTCTGCCAATGCCTCATCAAGCCTGCCTGATTCCTCGCCAATAATAATCAAATTAGTCATTAAGGCAGGAAATATTTTTGACCTCTTAAGGCTTTCACCAAACGAGCCACCCTGCTCTAATTTCTTAGAGCTTTCTAATAGCTGGCGCCTTATTATCTCGTTTGTTAAAACCGGTATGCTTACATCAATCGCCCTTAATATCGGAATGCCGCTTCTAATCATTAATTCCAGGCTGCGGCTAAATCGAACAAGCTCTGTCTTCAGGAAAAATTTT